>VISH01000001.1:1500000-1667513 GCA_007827375.1 Alteromonadaceae bacterium 2753L.S.0a.02 | reverse complement strand
ACAGGCCCGCACTCTGTGGCGATAGTTGCCCGCAGACATAGTAACTGTGGGCGAAGTGCTAGTACCATTGTAACCTGGCACATCATAATAATTGCTATTGGTGTCGGTTCTGTATTCAAGGTCGTAACGAGTGACTGAGCCTGTGGCGGCATTCCAACTGAGTTGGTACTGCCCGTCATTAGTTGCAGGGGTATTTAATCCAGAAGTGTTTCCAGGTGCAATGGCCACATTTACTGTGACTGACGATGAATAACTTGAACAAGCATCAGTGCTGTTGCAAGCCTTCGCAATAAATTTCCAAACACCACTTTGAGTTGTTTCGAATTCGTAGGGGCTGTAGCGTGTAATCTCCGAGCTCCAACCTCCATTATCCACCAGTTGCTTATATTTATAATATAACGTATAGGTCGGCCTGGTGGGTGTCACGGTGAATTTTCCATCGCCATCAGCAGTTGATGCTACCGATAACGAGGGCACCGCAGGTGTTGGATCGGGTAGATCAATGTGTATTGATTTAATGGCGCCAAAACTACACCCCCCTGAAAACGGGTAACAGTTATGCAACTTATAATCAAAGATACCTTCTCCTCTGGTTAACTGAAAAGAACTACTGTACCCGGAGCCATATTTGATAGTTTTCCAATCTGAAGTTTCGGTACGTTCTTGTACATACCAGGTATAACCACCAGAAATGGTAATGGTGAAAGTACCAGTAGTAGATTCCGATGGAAGGTCGATCGTCTGAGCAGCAACTTGACCCGCAGCCAGGAATTGCGCGATCACAAGGATTAACCCCCCAGCGATACCTTTGAATAAAAAACTTTGGAACATATCGATCCCTTTAAGCACAAAATTGGAAAGCAAGAATAATTACAACAATGATGGAACAAGATATAGGTATACGATCCCTAAACACCTACTCATCGAGCGCTGCAGCTTTGATCCTTTACGCTGATTTCGTGTTCGCCTAGTGGAGCGGGGAGAAGTGCTTTGCGTAACACTTTATTATTCAACACGAAATTCAGTGGAATTATTACTCGCTACTCACCTATTTCACAGATAGACGTTTTATTGAAATTTCACAAAAGCTGACAATACTAATTTATTAATTCGTGAGTTTTATAATCAGTTTCGGAAAAAAGGGAAATATGCAACTGGAGAAATACTAGAGACTTTGTAAGATTTTAACCATGATTCTTGTGAGCGATAATTTAATTCGACCTTACCTGCTTACAAACTTTTACATAAATTACCCAGGTCTTCATTATATGTAGCCATTCCGGCTGTGTTTACACAGCAACAGAACCAGGTCATGCCTCAAGTATTCGTTTAACGTGCAAAAAAATGAGAACCGGAGAAAAGTAACGCATTCATTAAGACTGTAAAATATACAGATTTAATAGTGGTTGACGCTACCTAAGCCCCCGCGGGAAGAGCTGCGAAAGCGCCTACGGTATCATTGCGGGAGTACGTAGAATTCGATTTTAGAATGTTGAATTTATCTTGATCGGTTGAGAAGGTCGAATTTCGCTGGTAATTACTCTATTCATCAAGCAGTATTCTTTCTGTAACTCCAACCTCCCCCTCCCGAAACGGCAAATAATTCCGCCCATCAGCACAATACTCCGCCGTTTGTTGTCGCTCCTGTTCGGCAAAATTTACCACGGCCTCACGAAATGCCGGGTGAACCACATAGTGAAATGAGCAGGTTTTTATCGGGGTGAAACCGCGTTGAATTTTATGTTCGCCCTGCGCGCCTGGGTCGAAGCGCTTTAAGCCCTGTTTAATGGCGTATTCAATACCCTGGTAATAGCAGGTTTCGAAGTGCAGACCATCCACATCGATTTTGGTGCCCCAGTAGCGACCGTAGAGGGTTTCGCTATCGCGTAAATACAGTGCCGCGGCGAGCATTTCGTTGTCGAGTGAATCTTGATGAGCGGTGGCCAATAACACTTGTTGCGGCAGCGCGTGGGCGAGGGTCATAAAGAACGCTTTATTTAAATACCCCTGGCGACCGCTGCGTTTGAAGTAGGTCCGGTGATAGAGCGCATAAAATACCTGCCACTCTTCTTCTGAGAGTTCTGCGGCACTGCGCATTTGCAATAAGAGATTTTGCTCATTTACTTTTTGGCGTTCTTTTTTTAAGGCTTTGCGTTTGCGGGAATTAAAGCGACTGAGGAAATCATCGAAGTCGGTATAATTTTGATTAAACCAATGGAATTGGCAACCGTGACGTTCGGTATAATTTTGTTTGTTAAAAAATTTACGTTGCTTCCCGGCGGGAAATAAACTGTGGAAGGTCGAGCCGTTTATGTGTTCCAGGCGTTGCGTTATTGCCGTGCTAATTATTTCGAAAATTGTGATTTGTTGTTGTTCGCTGGTATGCGCTGCGAAACCGATGCGTGGCCCGGTGGCGGGTGTAAAAGGTATCGCGTTCAATAATTTTGGGTAATATTCTATGCCGGCGCGATGGTAAGCATCGGCCCAACCCCAATCGAACACGTATTCGCCGTAGGAGTGATTTTTTTCGTAAAGTGGCATCGCGGCAACGAGAGCATCACCCTCTCGCACAATGAGATGGCAGGGTTGCCAACCGGTGAGCTTGCATACACTTTGGGAGGATTCCAAGGCATCGAGAAATCCAAATTGCGTGAAGGGGTAATCGCCGGGCCAGAGTTTGCGCCATTCGGTTTCTCCAATTTCACGAATACTGCCAAGAAATTCCGCGTGCATCCGATACCCCCCACTTCAGTTCGGATTAGCAGGCTGATGAAAACCTTACTGCTGGGTTTTCATCAATCTGTGGGGCACGTTATCACGATGCTGATGACTCGGGAATACTCTGAATAAAGCGTTTCACCGGAAAATGACAGGAAAAGGTACTGCCCTTACCTACTTTGCTGCGAATCTTCAGGTCGGCATCGTGGCGTAACAAAATGTGTTTCACAATGGCAAGGCCGAGCCCGGTGCCGCCGGAGGCTCGCGAACGACCGGCATCCACCCGATAAAATCGCTCAGTGAGGCGGGGAATGTGTTTCGGTTCGATGCCCTCACCGTTGTCTTTCACTTTTACAATCAGCTCATGCAAATCGATATCCACCAACAACGAGACTTTTTTCCCGTCGGGGGTGTAGTTCACGGCATTAAATACCAGATTCGCAAAGGCGCTGCGCAATTCCTGCTCCTGCCCGAGAATCTGCACATTTTCGTCGCAGTCGATAATAAATTCGTGGTTGCGTTCGCCACTTAATGCACGAGCGTCGGCCACGATCTGTTCCAGCAAGGGGTGCAGTCGCACCGGTTTCTGGCCACTTTCCCGGTCTTCGGTTTCGAGGCGCGACAAGGTGAGCAGGTCGTTAATCAGGCTGGTCATGCGGCCGGCCTGGTCACGCATTTGCTCCATGGGCTTGTTCCAGCGTTGCGGCAGGTCGTTGGAGTCGGCAAGCGTTTCCAGATAACCGCTCACCACCGTTAGTGGTGTGCGCAATTCGTGGGATACATTGGCCACGAAATCCTGTCGCATGCGCTCGAGGTTGGCCAGTCGCGTCACATCCCGCGAGATGATCAGGCGATCACCATCACCAAAGGGGTGTACAAAAAACTGCAGAAATTGCCCGGGGTGTTTAACGGAATAGGTATCGAGTGGTTCGCGGTAATCGCCCGCTTCATAAAATTTGATGAATTTGGGCGCGCGCAAATAATTGGTGATTTTGTGGCCGATATCCAGTGGCTGAAAATCAAACTGTAATTCCGCAGCGCGGTTCCACCATTCGATGTTGTGGTGCTTGTCGACAATGATAACGCCGTCGGTCAGCGCGGTGGTCATTTGCTGAACCCGCGCCACAACCTGCTGCAGGCGCTGCTTGTCTTTTTCGTAACGCTTGGAGATGAGGATGACGTCTTCGGCGATTTCTCCCCATACGCTATCGAGGGTGTTTTCCTGTATCCCCAGCTGGCGTGTCGCTTCCACCCAGCTTTCGAGCTCCGAAACGCGCAGCAATAAACGCCCGATAAATGCCGCAAATGCCAGCAAAATCATCGGCCAGATAGTGTCGAGCAACTGGCCGACGAAGAATCCGATTACAACAAACAACAGCAGCCACCGCAATTCGGCGGCTACGCCTATTCGAAACATGGAATTTTGAGCAGTCCCTTACTGCCGGCGGGTAAATCTATTCCGCAGCGGCGAGAAATTTGGCTGAGAACCGATAGCCCGCACCGCGCACGGTTTGAACGAGTCGATCATGTCCCTCTAATTTTAACGCTTTACGCAAACGACGGATATGCACATCGACCGTTCTTTCTTCCACATACACGTTGCCACCCCACACGTAGTCGAGCAGTTGATTGCGGGAGTAGACTCGCTCCTGATGGGTGAGGAAGAATTCCAGGAGGCGGTATTCGGTAGGCCCCAGCTGCACCGGCATGGCGTTGATGGTCACCCGGTGGCTGGTGGGGTCGAGACACAAGCCCTCAACGTGAATTGGCTCACCGCTGCTTAATGAATCACTGCGACGCAACACCGCTTTAAGGCGCGCCACCAGCTCGCGAGGCGAGAAGGGCTTGGTAATGTAGTCGTCGGCGCCGATTTCGAGACCCTGAATTTTATTGTCTTCCTCACCTTTGGCGGTGAGCATAATAATGGGGATTTCCCGAGTAACCTCTTCCGCTTTGAGGCGGCGGGCAAATTCAATACCGCTCATGCCAGGCATCATCCAGTCGAGCAAGATGAGATCTGGGCGGGTATCCACCACAATTTGATGAGCTTCCTGCGCGTCGCCCGCTTCCATAACCGCATAATCGGCCATTTCCAGCGCAACGCGCAGCATATCCCGGATGGCCCGCTCGTCATCGACCACTAATATCTTTTTTTCAACCATGAAGGGTTTACCTGACGTTAGAAACTTCGATAGGGCCTGTTGACACTAATCTGATCACTCCTGTTATTCACCAAAAAACCTTGGCCTCGGCGCGAGGCATGTGGTTGAACCCGTTAAACGAGAGACGCGCAACGACGACCACGGGCTTTTAGTGTTTTTTAACCCTTGGGCCAGCAGCGGCCTGAAGCTGTTGGCAGGGGCGATTAGATTAGCGTCAGCAGTCCCTCGCAGGTGAATTAAATAAAGCTTTTGTTGCGGTTTTATGACAATAGCATGATTTACTTGCCAGAACGGCAATTAGTGGAACTGATAGTCAAAAAGGATTCCCAGGAAGATAACCATACCGACCCAGTTGTTGTTGAGAAACGCCTGAAAACATGCGCTGCGGTCGCGATTTCGAATGAGGTATTGCTGGTAAGCCATTAGGCCACCCGCAACGAGCAGGCTGCACTGGTAGATCACCCCTAAATCGAACTTTTTACCCACCAATGCCAGGGTGAGCAGCGTAAGGAATTGCAAACTTCCGGTGGCGATGCGGTCCTGCTCGCCAAACAGAATAGCCGTGGACTTAACGCCAATTTTGAGGTCATCTTCACGATCGACCATGGCATAAAAGGTATCGTAGGCCACCGTCCACAGCAATACAGCGGTGTAGAGTAACCAGATATTGGTGCTGAGCTCACCGGTTTGCGCTGCAAAAGCCATAGGTACCGACCAGCCGAAGGCCGCGCCCAACACAAGCTGTGGCAAATGGGTATAGCGTTTCATAAACGGGTAACAAAACGCCAGGGCGACCCCGCCAAACGACAGGTAGATCGTGAGCTTATTGGTAAATAAAACCAGAATAAATGCGGTGAATGACAACACCGCAAAAAGTATCGCAGCTTCCGCCGCGCTCACCTGCCCGGTTACGATTGGACGCCCCCGGGTTCGTGCTACGCGGCCATCAACTTTTCTATCGGCAAAATCGTTGATTACGCAACCAGCGGCTCGCATCAACACCACACCCGCCACAAAGATTCCCAGCAACTTAATGTCTGGAATACCGCCCGCTGCCAGCCAAAGCGCCCAGAGTGTGGGCCAGAGTACCAGATAAGTGCCGATGGGACGGTTGAATCGCATCAGCTGGAAGTAGGCCAACCACTTCGGCGTGGCGGCACGACGCGCAACTTTATTGGAGCTAGAGTTCATTGAATGACGCTTTGAAGCTGTTTTATAGTGAATATTCTACCTGGAGCCCGAACTATGCGTAAAACAGAACTTGTGAAGTTGGTGAGCGAGCAGTGTGGCTTATCCCGCTATCAGGCCGATGACGCAGTGTCGTCGCTTTTTGAGCAAATTACCAACGCCCTGTCGCGCGGCGAACGCGTAAACCTGTTAGGCTTCGGCAGCTTCTCGGTAAAAAGCCGCGCAGCACATAGCGGCAAAAACCCGCAAACCCACGAAACCATCCACATACCCGCCAAAAATCACATTCAATTTAAACCCGGCAAGCGGCTGAGCGACGCGCTCATTAAGGACTAATCTATGATCAAACTGAAACTGCACTGGCAAATTCTTATTGCAATCGCATTGGCTGTGGTGGTGGGGCTGTTGGTAAATTTGCTCAACCAAAAGGGCGTAGCGGCAGCGCAAACGTTACAGCAGGTGTTCGCATTTTTCGGTACGCTTTTTTTAAACGCCCTGAAAATGATCATTATTCCACTGATTTTATCCTCGATTATCAGCGGCATTAGCACCTTGGGTAATGGCAGCGACCTTGGGCGTCTCGGCGGCAAAACATTGGGCTTCTATTTAGCGTCCAGCTTATTTGCCATTTTAGTGGGACTGCTGTTGGTGAATATGATTCAACCGGGGATTGTCGATGGCGAACCTGCAGGTGACCGTTTGAATTTAAGCAGCGCTGATGAGTTGGGTGCTAAGCTCGATAAAATCGAAGGCCGGGGTACCGGCGACATAGCCGCCGTGTTTCATCGCATGCTGCCCCCCAATATTGTGCAGGCCGCAGCCGAGGGTCAAATGCTCGGCTTGATTTGTTTCGGTTTGCTGTTCGGTTTTTTTATGACTCGCATTCAATCCCCCATGCGCGAAACCCTGATGCATTTTTGGCAGGGGGTTTTCGATACCATGATGGGTGTAACTTTATTTATTATGAAATTCACCCCAATAGGGGTTTTTGCCCTGGTGGCCAATACCGTTGCATCCACCGGATTTAAATCATTTATCCCTCTGCTGGCATTCTTTTTTACGGTGATATTGGCATTGGCCGCACACACCTTTATTACCCTGCCATTGATTTTAAAATATGTGGCGCGGGTCAACCCAGCAGGGCAATTTCGCGGCATGAGCCCGGCTTTGCTCACGGCTTTTTCAACTGCATCGTCATCGGGCACCCTACCCATCACCATGGAATGCATGGAAGAAAATGTTGGAGTGTCGAAACGCACTGTGTCGTTCGTGTTACCGCTGGGGGCAACGATCAATATGGATGGCACCGCGCTTTATGAATGTGTCGCCGCCATGTTTATCGCCCAGGCTTATGGGTTGGATCTTACCCTGGGAACACAATTTACCATCGTATTAATTGCGCTGTTAACATCCATCGGTGTCGCTGGCATTCCGTCGGCAAGCCTGGTAGCCATTGCGGTTATTCTCGGTGCCATCGGCTTACCACTCGAAGGCATCGGTATGCTGCTCGTTACGGATCGCATTTTGGATATGTTGCGCACAGCAGTTAACGTGTTCAGCGATAGTTGTTGTGCCACTTTTGTGGCTCGCACTGAAAAAGAAGAAACATTTATCGCCAGCCAAACTGGCACTCAATAAAGTTTAATGATTTTCACGCAAGGCGCCCACAGTGGCGCCTTACTCACAAAATTCCGTAAAATATTTTGCCCGCCATTAATTCAATCGTTTTAACATTTCGACACAATCTCACGACTGTAATCGCAGTATATTAGGCGGGCGCGTCGCGCTCTTAATTTCCGTGTCGCGTACTACCCGTTGGAAAACTCACCAGCGGCGGTGTGCCAGGGAATGCACAAACTTTCATTTTTCATTTCTGCTATTCCTGCCCTGCTTTTAAAACGCAAGAGTTTTCTGTTAAGAACGTCCTGCGTTAATATTTTTAATCACTTCGTGGGTCGACTCATTATTCAAGGGATCATTATGAACATACTAACTAAAATGGCAGCAGCTTTGGTTTGCTGCAGCTTGGCTTTGTCTGCGCACAGTGCGCCGGAACGTAACATTCCGGCGAAAATCAAACAACTTGAGCAACGTTTGAACTACAAAAAAAGTGCAAACGAAAAATCACTGAACGATTCAAGTTCGAAAAAAGAATATGCGGATATCACGCCGTATATTGTTGGTGGCGGCCCCACCGCACCGGGCAGCTGGCCCTATATTGTGGCCTTAGTACAAAATGGCTACGACCCGTATTACGGCCAATTTTGTGGCGGCAGTTTAATTCGCGAAGATGTTGTACTGACCGCATCGCACTGTGTCGATGGTGCCTCACCCAGCGATATTAATGTGTATGTGGGTTCGCAAATACTGAGCGAACCCGGTGAAGATGGCGAGCTTATTAGCGTCGATAAAATTATAATGCATGAGTTTTACGACCCGAACCTTATCGATAATGACATTGCGCTCATTTTCCTTTCCAAACCCACGAGCCTACCGGTGGTTCCCACTCTCTCTGCACAGGATATGGATCTAATTTTTCCTGGCGAACCTATGACAGTGGCCGGCTGGGGAAACATGAATCCCGATGGCGCTGATTTCCCCGATCAACTTCAGGAAGTTACCGTGGAGTATATCGATCAACAGGTATGTTCCGACGCCTACGATGCCGTTTTTGGTGAGGGTTCTGTTACCGAAAACATGCTGTGCGCAGGTACGTATTCCGGTGGACAGGATTCCTGTCACGGCGATAGCGGCGGGCCGCTAGTGGTAACTCTGGACGGCGAGGTTTATCAGGCCGGTATTGTGAGTTGGGGCCTGGGCACTTGTGCAGCTACCGGTTACTACGGGGTTTATACCCGGGTTTCGCAATACGAAAACTGGATCGACCGCAATATCAATCGCTACATTGAAGATTTCCCAGTATGGGATGAAAACTTACAAAACTGTATTGAACAAACAGCAGCATTAAATGGCTGGGTTTCTGTCGATGAAGTCACTGCGCTCGATTGCAGCAACATGGGTATTTACGATCTCGACGGTTTGTCGGACTATAAAAACCTCAGCGATTTAAACCTCGCGCAAAATCAACTCTACAGCACATGGGCCTTAACAGGCTTGAAAAACTTGGTTACCGTGGATTTATCTTACAACAGTGATTTGTATGAAATCTCGGGGTTACTCGCTTCGAGCGGTTTACAATCGGTATCCTTGTTTGGCGATTACGGTATCACCTGTTTGGATGTGGACCAAGGTCCCTTTACTTATCAGCAACTAAGCGTTTGCTATGAATTAATTTCTAATTTGGAGTTTGATGACGAAAATCTCGCGAATTGCGTTGCGCAGAATGCCAGTGATAACGGGATTTATGAAGTGCCGGATTTATACCTCTTGGATTGTCCCAACCAAGGCATAAGTTCACTACAAGGCATAGAGCAGTTGTATGGCTTAAATTATGTTTATCTGGACGAAAACATCATTAAAGATTTCTCGCTACTCGCATCTCTGCCAAACCTGTTGACACTTTCGGCAGCAGAAAACCCCACAATGGATTCAGCAACACTCGCTTCTATCACACAATTAGAAGATTTGTACATTCCGCTCAACAACCTTACCAATCTCGATTTCGTTGAAAACATGTGGAATCTTCGTAATGCCTATTTTCATTTTAATGATATTTCCGATATCAGTGGCTTAACGGGTAAATCCAGTCTTGTAAATCTGGTACTCTGGGATAACCAAATCTCTGATATCTCTCCACTGGAGAGCAATACAAATATTACCTACCTCGACCTGGATACCAATAACATTGAAGACATCACAGCGCTGCAGGATATGACCCAGATGGATGGGATGTATCTCACAAGCAATTTGATCAGCGATATTAGCTCGCTAGAAAATATGACTGTGTTGTATTTCCTCAACGCGTCCTACAATGATATTTCCGATATCAGCCCCTTGGTCAATGCGGAAGACCTCCAGGAACTCTATTTATACGGCAACGATGGAATCACCTGTCTAGACCCCAACGATAGCCCCTTTGCCTACGCCGATATTCCCGAAGCCTGCTTTATTCCGCCCTGGACGGACAGCGATAACGACGGTATTCCCGACAATGAAGACAACTGCCCCAACAAGCCCAACTGGAATCAGAAAGATACTGACGGTGACGGCATGGGTAACCGCTGCGACCCAGATGACGACAACGACGGTTTTACTGATGCGGAGGAAAATCGCGTAGGTTCCAACCCGCGAGACCCCAACTCCACACCCGAAAGCATCCTGTATGACGCCGACAGCGATGGCATACTTAACGAGGTAGATAACTGCCCGAACAAGAAAAACCCCAACCAAAAAGACTACGATCTCGACGGTCTCGGAAATGCTTGCGATGACGACGACGATAACGATGGCTTTTCGGATGCCTTGGAAAATAATGTAGGTTCCGACCCGCGCAACCCCATTAGCACACCGGAAACCATAGCCTGGGATGCCGATGGAGATGGTATCGATGATTCCTGGGACAACTGCCTGGGCGTTTCCAACCCCAACCAGAAAGATACCGATCACGACGGTATGGGCAATAAGTGTGATGACGATGACGATAACGACGGTTTCACCGACGAAGAGGAAAAAGCCGCTGGTACCAACCCCCGCAATCCAGACTCACACCCTTAGTTTTATGGTTACGCTAGCCAATAAATAGATCTTCGTAATCGATAAGCCGCCCAACAACGGGCGGCTTTTTTATGGCCTCGAAATAAGTTTATTTAAGATTAATCGCGGCGACTGGTTTGCATACCCACCAAGCGCGCTAACACTATCGCGACATAAAATTGCCCGACCATCGCCTCGACAGCCGCCCATGACTGCGCCACCGTGTGCACCGGTGTGATATCCCCGTAACCCAGGGTGGAGAGTGTCACAAAGCTGAAATACACAAAGTGACTCATTTCTATATTTCCCTGAATAGCCTGATACATCTCGGCATTGGCAAAATTGTAGGCCTCCGGAAAATAATGGTGAATATTGGAAAATACCGCCGCCCAAATAAACCCAATAAGTAAATAAATGCACATCGCCGCATAAATAACATTAGTACTTACCACGCGAGCTTTGAAAATATAGCGCCCTAAATGATAGGTAACGAATGATAAAAAACAAATTCGCGTAATGTTATCCAAATAAAAAACCACCGCATTGTCGCCGGCAAATTTACCTCCCCATTGCGTAAGCAAGGCTGGAACCAACAATACTAACGAAGGCACAAGTAGCTTTTGTTTACCACCAATCGCGTAGATGGCTATTAACAGCAAGCCGGTAAAACTCACAGACCAAATCGTCGTAAATGCGGGGCTATCCTGGAAATACGGCGGAATCAAAAGCGTTGCGAACAAGCCTGCCAGCAGCAGGCCGAAGCGAAATTCATTTTCTCGTACAAGGTGTTTTAACCAGAATCGGTCGTTCATAGCTCGTCCTTTATCGATTGCTCGAACTTACAATTTCTCGCATCATAACAGCTCGCCCTTACAAAGACCTGTGGAGTAAGCCATGTCACAAACCAATAGCAATTCAGGCCTGATTTCAGGGTTTGGTCAAACTTTTCTCGCCGGATTATTTGCTGCGTTACCCCTGGCATTAACCATCGCCATCATACTGTGGAGTGCCGACTTTCTGCATCACTACCTGGGGCCAGATAGCACCATGGGTCGCTTGTTCGGCACCATTGGTTTAAATTTTGTTACATCGGAAATTTCGGCCTATGCCATTGGTGTCGCCAGCGTCGTACTGGCGCTGTATCTGTTGGGCGTGCTGGTGCAAACAGGTTTGCGCAACCACTGGCGCGGTCTGATTTCAGGCTTGCTGGCGCGGGTGCCATTTGTGCGTTCGGTGTACCAAACCCTGTCGCGCATTGTGACCATGTTCGACAGTCAGGAAGAAGCGCAATATAAGAGTATGCAGGCGGTGTTGTGTTATTTCGGTGGCGATCGCAATGGCGTTGCGGTGCTCGCACTACTCACCAGCCCAGAGCCGGTGTGTATGGGCGGCAAGGATCATTTTGCGATTATGATCCCCACAGCGCCGGTACCTTTTGGCGGCGCGATTTTATACGCGCCGGTGAACTGGGTTGAAAAAGCAGATTTCGGGTTCGATGGTTTGTTCAACATTTACATGTCGATGGGGGTAACCTCTGGCGATTATTTCAAAGCGCCTACTTCTTGAATGAAATCACCTTTAAAGCACGGGTCATCAGTGACTGGCGTTTCTCAAAGGTTCGGTAATGAGAAATCATGTGCTCGCGAGGGTTTACAAAGCAATGTACTGGAGCCTCCTCGTAAATATAAAGGTCGCCTAACTGGGCAGACATGAATACTTTATAAATACCGAGTTTCGGGTCATATCGGGTGGAATGATTATCGACGTGTGATCGTACCAGTTGCTCACCGAAGCGCAGTTCCGTTTTGTGGGTGCAAATGCCCGTGGCATCGTTAATGTCGAAGGGCATGCGCAAATAATCGCGGTGCGGGTCGAAATATTTCCCCGGTCGTTCACGCTCTGAAAAAGTCTGCAAGGCATAAACAATGATCAAGCCTGAAAATACCGCCAGTGATAGCACCATTAGCAAACGCACCGGATGCTGAAAAGCACCATTTTCTTCGACGTCAGGATCACTGCTGTGATTGGGAGCAAGGTATTCGATGAGGTGGCGGAAAAACGGCTGGTCGTTAAAAAATTTGTATAGCGCTTCGGACATGATGAAGCAACTCCCCGGTGTATTAATGATGAACATTAAATTCAGGTGAGCTGCTAGGTTATTACAGCATTTCTGGCAAACACACCCGGCTATTTTCGGTAACCGTTCGACCCTCGCTATGCGGTGGGGCACTGGCTTTGCGTCCCCGCGTTACCACGGGTTTGCCTTTATCGAGGCCGGGAAAAGCTTCCGGTCTGATAACTTTAGAAACTGTGAATATTGTGAACAATTTCTCATTACGGGGCAATGTTTAATTCCCCGTAGGTGATACCGATTTTTTATAGATTTTTGCCATTCCTGCATTCTGGGAAATAATAAATTTTAGCTATAAAAAAAGCCGGGGTTACCGGCTTAAACAGGGTTTTTAGGGTAAAGCTAAAACTATTTACGCGCGCATTTTTTCGGCTATCGCATCCAAATCGTCACCAGCTTCGAGAATATTTTCTATGGTGATGCGCGCAGTATCTGCATCGATGTGCAAATCACGGTACAACTGGTCAGGGATGGGGCGCGCCAGACGCGTACCGAAGCCTGCGTTGGCGAGCATCTGCTGCGCCAGATGAATGAGTTTTGCGTAGATCGCATGCTCGCCGTCGTAACGCGGGTTATTCTGATAGCGCAGCGCCATCACCACTTCTTCGGGCATATTCCAGTTATCCATCAACCACGCAGCAATCTGATTGCCGGTGAGCCCCAACTGGTGTAATTCAATCGTTGCAGAAGGGATGTGCGTGTTGGCTCTAGCCAAACGTTCGATACCTTCAAAATAAGGTGGGAATACTTCCGCCAAGATCAGGTAGCCAAAATTGTTCAGCAAGCCACTCAGATACGCCATGCCAAAACCAGGGCGATAGGGGCGTTCTATGCTGGTAACCAAGCCTTCCACCGCCGCTGCGGTGTATACGGAATTGCGCCAGTATTTGGAGATTTGCAGTGGCGAGAGGGTGTGCATCGACATGGTTTTACCCAAAGCCAAACCCAATGCCAGGTTCAAAACCATATCAAACCCCAATACCCGCACAATGGCGTCGTGCACCGATTTAATTTTACCCGGCGCAGAATAGTAAGGCGACGCGGCCCAGCTCACCACCTGCGCGGCCAGACTGGGGTCGATTTCGACAATATTCGCCAGATCGCTGATGTCGGCGTTGGGGTCGGCCCTAAGCTTGATGATGCGTTGCGCGGTTTCGGGCAGTGGCGGCAATTCCAGGGTTTCATCAAGGCGCTGCTTGATGCGTTTCTGTGTAAAGCGTTTTACGGAATCAAAAATTTGTGTTTCGTCTTTGCTTCTGTCGTCTAGCAATGAAGGCGCGGGTATGGCACAGGCGATGCTCTCGGAAGAACCGTTAATATTTTGGAAATCCACTTGACTGAGTTCGAGCATATTGTCGCCAGAGCCAGATTCCAGCCACAACATTTTTTTGTTCAACAAACTTGTATCTACGATAGTAGGCATACCCTGCCACCGGGGTACTGCAGGGATGCAGCTGAGCTGGTGTTGCTCCATCAGCGGCAGGATATCGTCGATCTTAACGCCTTCAAAACTGCGGTTGGTGTGTTTCACCAGCGCATCCAAATCAAGAATGCTTCCTGCGGGAAGCAAAACCTGAACCCGCCCCTCTGCATCCTGAAGCAGTACCGACTGCACGATGCACACATCCTGCTGGGAGGAAACGAGGCTCAGGTGCGATGAGCGGTCGTTCATTTGCGCGATGTTGTAATTAACCTTCTGGGTTTCCAACATCTCCTGAACACTGGCTGGTAATGACACAAGTGGTTCTCCTGTGAGCTATCTACCTACTCGGCAGATATTAAAAATCGCTGACTAATACTTAAGAACTATTTTCAAACCAGTAAAAACGTTTCTTCCTAGCAATATAGTTCGTATTTTGCCCAAAAGTATTAAAAATGTCGATTTAGACGACAGAACATTTTGGAATAGCCGCAGCGAAAATTAGCGCGCGTGTAGCGTGCCTTTAAACTCACTATAGACGGCAATGGGGTAATTTCTAGGGCGGGTTAACGCGGATGATGGGATCTGAATTTGTGTGGCAGTTCTTGGACGCTTCACGCCTTGATGTATTGCTGGCGATCGCCCACCCATCGGGCGATAAGCAACTCAACAACACGTGGTTGCTGCGCCAGTAATTGCTGCCCCAGGGTTTGCACAGCATCGAGCAAATGGGCATCGCGTACCCGATCGGCCACGCGGTACTGCATGTCGCCGGTTTGCCGTGTGCCCAGCACTTCACCCGGGCCGCGCAACTGCAAATCTTTTTCTGCCACAACAAAACCGTCGTTGGTTTCGCGCAGCACTTGAAGGCGTTCACGTGACTGTTCGCTGAGTTTTTCACCATAGAGTAAAACGCAGTGGCTCGCCGTTCTCCCCCGTCCAACACGGCCGCGCAATTGATGCAGTTGTGCCAGCCCCAGGCGTTCCGGATTTTCGATAATCATCAGGCTCGCATTGGGCACATCCACGCCCACTTCAATCACCGTAGTTGCCACCAAGAGCTGCAGTTCAGCCGACTTAAACGCGTTCATCACCTGCTCTTTCTCTGCGGCTTTAAGGCGCCCGTGCACCAGGCCCACGGCAACGTCAGGTAACGCTTCGCGTAAAGTTATTGCGGTTTGTTCGGCGTTGGCGGCGGCAAGCGTTTCTGATTCCTCCACGAGCGTACACACCCAAAAGACCTGACGGCCTTCAGCGCAGGCCGCAGCGATACGCTGCACTATTTGCTCGCGACGCTGTTGGCTCACCAGCACGGTATTGACGGGCGTTCGCCCAGGGGGCAACTCATCGATTACGGAATAGTCGAGTTCGGCGTAATTGGTCATCGCCAGGGTTCTCGGTATCGGTGTGGCAGTCATTACCAGTTGATGTGGCAGCTCGCCCAAGGCATTGGTCTGCCTCAAGCTCAAGCGTTGGTGTACACCGAAACGATGCTGTTCATCCACGATCGACAAGCCCAACTTATGAAACTCAACATCCTCCTGAAATAACGCATGGGTACCCACAATGACCTGCGCGGCACCGCTGGCAATACGCGCCAGGGCGTCACGTCGTTTTGCTGCGGTTAATTTTCCCACCAGCCATTCCACGTGATAGCCCAAGTCTGAGAGCCAAGCAGAAAAATTATGAAAGTGCTGCTCGGCAAGAATTTCGGTAGGGGCAACTACGGCAACTTGATATCCGCAGGCAACGCCCGCCAGGGCCGCCATCGCGGCAACCAAAGTTTTACCCGAACCCACGTCGCCCTGCACCATGCGCAGCATGGGTTTACCACGGGCTAAATCGCCAAAAATCTCATCGCACACCCGCAGCTGCGCCGCCGTTAACGCAAACGGCAGTTGCGCTAAAAATTTTTGCTTAACCTGTTTATCAATAATTAATTTGGCAGATTTTTCGTGTGCGGCCAGCGCATGTAATTTGCGACGTACTAAATAATGTGCCAGTAATTCTTCGAAGGCGAGACGCTGCTGGCTGGCGTGGCTACCTTCCAGCAACTGGGCTACTGGCGCTTCGCGGGGGGGCTCATGGACATACAGCAACGCAGCAATCAATGACTCACAGGCAAAGCGCTGATTGATTTCTCTGGGGAGATATTCATCGGGCGGCGACACCTGAATTTTTTGCAGTACCTGTGTGATAACGCCACGCACCCGCTGTTGCGAGAGGCCATCCGTTAATCCGTATACCGGCGTTAAACGCTCATCCACCGGCTCTGGATTAGCGCTATCGATAATGTCGTATTCCGGGTGATAAAATTCCAAACCGGCACTGCCCAGACGGGGTTCACCATAACAACGTAACAAGGTACCGGGTTGCAATTTATCTTTCTGGTAAGCGCTGAAATGATAAAAGCGTAAATTGGTGAGACCTGAGTCATCTTCCAGCTGCACCAGTAAACTTCGCTTACGCCCGTAGGTAATTTGGGTGCGCAACACATTTCCCTGAATCATCACCGTGGTATTGAGCTGTAATTGCGAGAGTGGCGTAATGCGAGTGCGATCCAAATAGCGTATCGGCAAGTGGAACAGCAGATCCTGCTGATTATAGATGCCTAACTTGGTAAAGGTCTCGGCGAGTTTGTCGCCGACACCTTTCAGATCGGTTAGTGGCAGTTCAGCAAGCTGTACCGTTTGGGCTTGCATTTGGGAATCGGCTGGGCGCCGCACGTTTAACGGTTTATGTCTGGCGCTATTCCCATCACCCGACACTAAATTTCAACCCGCTTACCGGTGGCGGCAGATTTGAGTGCGGCGGTAACCACACGAATATCACCAAGCCCAACTTCGCCGGGCACCAGCACGCTTGATTTATGGAACAAAGCAATGGCATCGTCATCCATTTGTTTGGCCTGCTGGTTGGCGATGGTTTTATTCAACAAAATGCCGGTACTGGTTTTTCCCTGCACACCACTGTAACTTTGCATGGGCGAGAGTTCATACCAGCCCTTCTCGCAGTTCGCGCGCAGAAGATTCATATTTTTGCCGACGCTAGTGGCACACTCCGCTGTAATGCCGCCAGGAAATTCCAGACTTAAATACGCAGATTCATCGACTTCTTTAAACACGCTTTTTCGCTCAACCTCAAGTCGCGCAGTTACCGCAATAGGCTCCAACCCAGACGTGAAGCGTGCTGCATTAATGGGGTACACGCCCATGTCGTACAATGCGCCGCCACCCATGGCGCGTTTGAGCCGCCAATTACTGGGGTCTGGTTCACCACCGGCGTAACCCGCCTGAGCAATAATATCTTTTATTTTACCGTAGGGTTTTTGGTCAGCGTATGACATGACGGTTCGTGTGTTGGGTTCATGTCGCAAGCGATACCCTACGGTCAGCTGTACGTGGTTTTTATTGCAGGCATCAATAATACGCTGACATTCACCTTCGTCCATCGCCATGGGTTTTTCACACCATACGTGTTTACCGGCGTTTGCGGCAATTACCGCGTATTTTTCATGGAGCGAGGTGGGCACCACAATATACAGCACATCAATGTCGGGGTTATTCGCCACCTCGTGCATGGTTTCGTAGTTGTAAATATTTTTATCGGCAATACCATATTTTTTTTGCCACACGGGAATTTTTTCGGGACTACCGGTAACGATGCCGCGCAGTTCACAATACTGAGTGAGCTGTAACGCGGGCGCCAGCAGATCCCGGCTGTAATAACCCAATCCAACCAGCGCAACACCAATTTTCTTTTTTACCGGCATCGCGATAGAAAGTGGATTAAAACCTGTTGCGGCTACAACACCCGCCGCTGTAATTCCTTGTTTAATGAGTTGCCGACGGGAAAAATACTTTTTCATGTAGCCTCCAGTTAAATGCACACCTGTTCATTCATGGTCTGTTATCGGGCGATCTTAAACGAGCAGCCGTTAACTTTTTACCCACACCAGCAAACGGTTGTTGGCCGGCATGGCGTTATCTTCGAAGAGGTTCAAACCGTGATTACGCGCTTGCTGATCAACTTTTTCAAAGTCGCGAATAGCACGCACTGGATCTTGCTCCTTCAACCAAACATCGAAATTTTGGTTGCTTTCACTGGTATAAGTTCCGTGGTAATTGAAGGGGCCATAGAGCGCAAAAACTCCGCCAGTAGGCAGGTGTTCGGCAACCCGTTTAATCATCAGGCAGGCGGTTGGCCAGCTCATGATATGCGCGGTATTTGCGCTAAACACCGCGTCGCAGCTATCCAGCGGCCAGCCGGAATCGTGGATATTAAAGGGCAGCGGTTTCTTTAAATTGGGGCACCCAGCCTGGGCTCGCCACAATTCAATGCCGGCGAGATGTTCGGCCACATCGGTGGGCTGCCAAACTAAATGCGGCAGGTGCTGGGCAAACCAAGCGGCGTGCTGACCCGTTCCGCTGCCAATTTCCATAACCTGTTGTGAGTGATCAAACACACGGCGCAGAACCTCCAGAATTGGAGCTTTGTTGTTTTCACACGCCTGGCTGATAGGTGCGGCAATGTCCACCATGAATCCCCCGGAAAAAAGCTGATAGCGTCGCCTCGTTACAAAACTGGAGAGTTACAACGCTTAGAATGCTTTGGCCGTTTGGTTGCGGCCATTATTTTTTGCGCGGTACAGGGCATCGTCGGCGCGCTTGAGAATATTGCTGTAATTTTCGCCGGGCAGCAACTCGGCACAACCAATACTCACAGTAACCCTGCCACTGGCTCCGGCCAACGGCGCCTGGTGCACCATGTTACGCAAGCGCTCTGCCATTTGAAACGCTTCCTGTAATTCGGTATTGGGCAGCACCACCAAAAACTCTTCGCCGCCGTGGCGGCTCAACTGGTCGCTTTCGCGAACCGTACTTTCGAGCAGCGCGGCAAACCCTTCCAACACGCGGTCTCCCACTTGATGCCCATAGCTGTCGTTAATTTTCTTAAAGTGGTCGAGGTCCAGAATTAACACGCACATCTTCTGTTGATAGCGATTGTTATAACCAATTAAAGCTGCGGCAATTCGCTCCATCGCGCGACGATTCATCAAACCCGTGAGAGGATCGGTATCGGCGAGCAAACGAATCCGCCGCACCAGTTGCCACAAATAGAAGGCCAAAAACAGCAACAAGCCGACAAAAAACACTTGCGAAATACGTACCCAGGATTCGCGCAACGCTTCCAGCATTAAGGCGCGACGCGGCACTTTATGCAACAGCACCATCTGATTTTCCAAGACCACTTGCTGTGCAATGTAATAGCCTTTGCTGTCGTCGGTGAGCGTATCGTGCATGTGCTGCGCCTTGAAAATAACGTGGCCATGTTCATCAAGCAGTGCCGAATCGCCAAGCATTTGCGGTTTGGTCAGCAGCGTCATCAGGGTATCCAATCCCACGTCGAGGGTGATAACACCCACAAACACCTCGCCTAAATACACCGGAAGCGACATGCTGATGAGAGGCCCTTTGCCACCGGCATCCGCGTAGGCTTCTGTAATCGCCAGGCTGTGATCCGGGTTGTTCTCTGGTGTGGCCTGCAGCCAAAAAGCACGTGCGAGATTGTCACTCTGAAAATGCTCGTCACGCACAGGAGTGGCCGGCGCCAGAAATACAAAGTTACGTGCCGAGGTGTAATAGAGCCATTTAGTGTCAGGAATGGCCTGTAGCAAGGTTGAAAACAGGGGATTAAGCGCCAATGCCGCATTGATTTCAGCTTGGGTGGCTGTATCTATGGATTCTGCCTGCCCCTGGCCAGACAACACTCCGACAAGCTTGAGAGATTCGCCAGTATCGACACTACCCGCAATCGCGTAAATCCCCAGGCCGGGATAGTTTTTTATCTGCTCAGCTGCGGGGTGGTGCAGCGCACCCCGAAGTGCCAGGGCAAGATTCTCTGCCATGAGGTGTTCCACGCCATGCAACAGCCGCTGCGCCACCAGTAAATATTCACGAGCGCCATTGGCACGCGCGGCAACTTGCAGATCGAGCTTTCGCTCAAGCAGTTGCGCCTGGTTGTGCACCACGCGCTGGGTGCCGAACGCCACCACAACAAGCAGTGCCACAGCAACCAGAAAATACTGCCACCAGGGAGGACCGTGTTTCTCCATAGGGATGCCATGGGGGAGTTGAGAGGTACGACTTAATGGTACATCACGCTATGTTAGCCGCCGGCAATCGCCTTAGAAATTATCTCAAATTTATGGGGATCATTATCCACAAAGCGCACCACGATTTTTAGCTTGTCGGTGTCGGGATTCGTCTCCACCGCCTGAAGCGCATGGACATAAGCGTTGAGCCTTGCAAGTGCCCGTCCCTGCTTGTCTTCAAGGTCGACGACCGCCTGATCAAATAATGTCGGCAGCACCTCTGGGCGCAGCATAAAGCCGCTCATGGCCTGCAGCGATAACTCGCGTATCACCACCTGGCACTGTGTATTCGGAAAGCGCAATTGCGCCTTCCCCTCAAAACCAACCGCGTTCTTACGCTGTTTCGCGGCCACCACTTTGGCCGCTTTGGCAAACAGCGGGTTGCCCTGGGGCGCGGCCTCGGCATCACCGAGTGTCACGGTATCGGCATTGCCCCCGGTCAGAACGTCGAGCGACCCAAAACCACCGCTGTCGGGGCGCGGCTTTCCGGAATCGCGGTAACCAATGCGCTGCAGTTGTTTGCTGACTTTGCGGCGCAGTTCATCGGCGGTGAAAGGCTTACCAAGGTAATCGCTTACCCCCGCCTGAATCGCCTGTACCACATTGTCGCGATCGCCACGGCTACTGATCATAATAAAGGGCACGTCGTTGTTGGACGACTCCTGACGCACCCAGCGCAACAATTCCTCACCGGTCATTTCCGGCATTTCCCAGTCGGAAAGCACAATATCTATTTTGTTGTGTTTCAAAACCGACATCGCCTTACGACCATCGGTGGCTTCGTGAATTTCCACATCAGCGAGGAATTGTCTCAGGGTACGCTTTACCGTATCGCGTACAAAACTTGCGTCATCCACCACCAGAACTCGCAGCGCCATGGGCTTACCTTTTCGCTGCGCCGGAATGGCCTATTGGCGACGGGTGAACACCCACTGGCCGGCGTCAGACATTGCCTCGTTGTATTGGTAACCATCCCAGTCGAAATCTTTGATGTGTTCCGGGTCGGTAATCTTATTCTTAATAATATAGGCGCTCATACGGCCTCTTGCCTTTTTAGCGAAGAAGCTGATGATTTTGTAGTTGTCGTTTTTCCAATCTTTAAACACCGGCGTGATGAGTTCTGCTTGTAACGAAGCGGGCTGCACCGATTTGAAGTACTCTTGCGATGCCAGGTTAACAACGGTGTTGCTGCGCAGTGTTTTAAGCTGCTTATTGAGCATTTGGGTGAGCTTAGTGCCCCAGAAGCTGTATAGATCCTTCCCGCGGGAATTCTTGAATTTGGTACCCATTTCGAGGCGATAAGGTGCCATCAGATCAAGCGGCTTCAAGACCCCGTACAGCCCCGAAAGAATTCGCAGATGCTGCTGAGCGAACTCAAAATCGTCTGTGTCAAAGTCGTACGCATCCAGCCCTAAATAAACATCGCCCTTAAACGCCAGCACTGCAGGGCGCGCATTTTTTTTGGTTAACGGCATCTGCCACGCTTGAAAGCGATCGTAATTGAGTAAACCCAATTTGTCGCTAATGCCCATGAGATCCGACACATCTTGTGGCGCCAGGTGTTTGAGTTCGGACATCAACTCACTGGCATCTTCCAGCAGCGACGCTTTAGTGTGTTTTACCTTGGGCAATGGGGTTTCGTAATCGAGATTTTTAGCTGGCGAAATTACAATCAACATAAACGAATATCGGGTGGGGTTAAAAAACCGTTTATTATCCAGGGGTATGGGCCGCCGGGGAAGTCCGTCGCACCTATGATGTTAATAGCCGCGCGACCTATTGCGGTTTAAGGATGTCTTGCCACCAGTTGAGCGGTTGTTGCTCACCGTTAACAATGCCGTACACGTTGCCATACAACCAGGTGCTTTCAGGATTGTGAGCCAAGGCGTCATTCAATATTTTTTCGATGGCTTCGAAACCACAGCTCACATGAATACTGAGCACCAGCATGCGTTCGTTTTCGAAATCCAGCGAGCCCCCAGCTTTTCCAACGCGGGCACCAAGCGTTCGACAATGTCGGACAAGCCATGCCGTGCAAACACCCGAATGCATAAATTGCCGGCGCGCTTAAGCAAGGTGTGACTGCCTCTCTGGTCTTCTACGCGAATCACATCGCCGCTGGCAAGGCCTCGTACAAAAGCCGGCGATTTTTGTAATTGATATTCGTTTTGCGCCGTTTCCTGTACCAGCAGGGTTTCCATTACAGGCTGCCCCTTGGCATTGTTACCGGCAAACAGGCTAATTTCACGCAACGCCTTAGCACTCATGGTTTTTTCTCTTTTTAACAATCGCCGGGCATTATAATGGAAGCTCTCCGATCTTTCCGGCACCGCAAAGGAAACACTATGCCCGTACTCAAGCGACTTTATCGCCAGGCACTGTTAGCCCTGGTTTTGGCGGCCGTGCTGCTCTCCGGTTGCAGCACTAACCCGGTCACTGGCAAACGCCAGCTGGTAATGCCAATCTCCGAACAAATAAGCATCGGCAACCAGCAGTATGGCCCCTCCCAACAACAGCAGGGTGGACGCTATGTGGTCGATCCCGACCTCAACGTGTATGTCAATCAGGTTGGCCAGAATGTCGCCGCTGCCAGCCCGGTAAACCTGCCTTTCGAATTTGTTGTGCTCAACAATGACGTACCGAATGCCTGGGCGCTCCCCGGAGGAAAAATAGCCATTAACCGGGGGTTATTGGTGCAACTCGACGACGAAGCGCAACTTGCCGCCGTGCTGGGGCACGAAGCTGTGCACGCGGCGGCGCAACACAGCGCTAACCAGATGACCACCCAAAAAATTCTCGGTGTTGGCGTGCTGGCGGCCACAGTTGCCGGGGTTGCCGGTGGCGATCGCGACAACGCCTTGTTGATCGGTGCCGGTGCCGCCCTGGGTGCGAAAGTTTACCAGGCGCACTATGGCCGCAGTCAGGAATTGGAAGCCGATTATTACGGTATCGACTACATGGTTGCAGCCGGTTACGACCCACAGGCTTCGGTGGAGTTACAGCAGAAATTTGTAGAAATGTCGCAGGGGCAGCAGAGTAATTTCTTTAGCACGCTGTTTGCCAGCCATCCACCGTCGCAGGAACGCGTTGAAAAAAATCGCTCCAAAGCCAGCAAATTGCCTTCAGGAAAACGCAATCGCAATGCGTTTCAAAAAGCTATCGCGCAAATAAAAAAAGATCAACCCGCCTACGAAAAGCACCAGCTTGCGCTAAAGGCTGCCAGCGAAGAAAAACTCGATGACGCGCTCACGCTCACCAATCAGGCCATCAAACTGCAACCCAAGGAGGCCTTATTCTTTGTCACCAAAGGCCAGATTCTCGCGGGGCAGAATAACGACAAAGGCGCTGAGCAGGCATTTGCCGAAGCCACGCGCCTCAACCCTGACTATTTTATGGGGCCGCTGGGCTTGGGGATTTCCGAGGTAAAACTGAAAAATTGGAACAGCGCCAGAACACGTCTGCAGCAGAGCGCGCAATTGTTGCCAACGTCCCTGGCCGTCTACTATTTGGGGGAAGTGGAGGAATCTACAGGAAATCGCCAATTGGCGATTCAGTATTACCAACAGGCCGCATCTTCCGGGGGCAATGTGGGTGAAGCGGCGAAACAAAAATTACTGCGTTTGCAAGGTGGCGGTTAATTTTCGGGTACTGTTAACAGGCAAAGTTGCCGTCTTTACGGCGGCGCTCGCACTCTTTGCGAATATTTTCACAGGCGGTCACCTTACCCGGAGAAGTCGGGTTGCCCACCACACAGGCATCGCGTTTTGCGGCCAGCTCCTGATTGCTGAGGCTGCGCAAACCACCCTCACAGGCAGTCAGGCCGGTGAAGAGCAATACACTGCTGAAAAGTCGCATGATCATCATGAGTCTCTCGTCGTTTTTTTGGGGAATCGCTCGCAAGAACATTGAGCTTACAATTAGAGTGTAGCTTATAGCTGGAACGTTGGTTGAAATTTTGTGCATATTCCATCACCCAAATTTCAGACCTAAAAAAGGCGGCAATTTTGCCGCCTCTCATCAATTTTAAACGCAACTGACGACTAGAACTTCAGTAAAGCACCCGCACCGATGTAGGTATTTTCAGTGCCTTCGTCAGACTTATTTTGTGTCAGATAACTGGTCCACTTAAACGTTTTGGTCATGCGGTAATCCACACCAAAACTGGCGCTGGTGCCACCTTCTTCAACGATATCAGAGGTGCCGTATTGGACTTTAATATCCAGCTTTTCGATGGGAGTGAACATCGCTGAAACGATACCGCCATTGACGCTGTCGGCGTCTTCGTTCGGCTTAAATTGTTCGCCCAGAATACCCAACTGGAATTTACTGAACTTGTAAGTAACAGTCGCACGCACGGCGCTGCTGTCTTCCCCTTTAACGTTGCTTTCGGCGGCAACAGCTGCGTACAAACCGTTGCCGGCATAAGAAGCAGATGCTGTAACGCCGTCTTTAACGTCTTCATCTTCACTGAGAATGTACTGGCCGGTAACTGCAAAACCGCCCAAAGTACTGGGCGTGGTGTACGCAATGGTGTTGTTCACACGTGAATCATTCACAGTGATCATTCGCGCGATATCACCCACCTGATCGCCAAAGATATCCACTTTGCCCTGAGAGGACTTGAACGCGGTATCGAAACGACCGGCAATGATTTTACCGAACTCGCCCTTGAGACCCAGGAAGCTGTTACGCTTGGTCCAATCGGTGCCATCGTCGGTGTTAATTCCCAACTCGTAGTGGTAGATAACTTCCATTCCGTTTTCCAGGGCTTCAGAACCGCGGAAACCCAGGCGGGAGTAGTTGCTTACCAATTCAACGTTGGACGTACTGGTGGTGCCACTGTCACTGGATTCATCGGCATTGTGCACAGTCACGTGCATCAAACCCCAAATTTCAGGATCAGCGTATGCAGCGGTGGAAAGAGACATAGCAATCAGCGCAGGTAAAATTTTCTTGTTCATAGGATTCCCCAATCTTGGTTTTTATATAAACCGACACCCTGGGAGGTGGCGGCAATTCCTTAGTTACAAATAAATAGTAATTTATGTGTCAAAAACTTTGCATTTTTGTGACAAAAATTAACCAAAGACGACACTAAGCTTGGTTAACCAAACAGCAACCAAAAAGTGTTAATTATTATTATGAAAAAAAGTGATGAGATCCTCGTGGGAAATGGGCCGTCCCTGTGTGGCCCATTTTAAAGCCGCGAATTATAACGGAAAAATCGTGTTTTCGCCCCGAATTGGTGAATTTTCGCGGCTATGTATCCAGCTGTCGCTCTATTTCTTTAATGGAAATGTGACGCACATCAGTTCCACGCACCAAATAGATGACGTGTTCAGCAATATTGCGTGCGTGGTCACCAATGCGTTCCAACGCCCGCAATGACCAAATGACATTCAGCACCCGCGAAATACTGCGCGGGTCTTCCATCATCATGGTGACCATTTCACGAATGGCCGACTTGTACTCGCGATCGACGTGTTTATCTTCACGCATTACCTTGAGTGCTGCCGGCACATCGAAACGTGCGAAAGCATCCAATGCAGCGTTGAGCATTTTCTGTACATTCGCCGACATGTGGCGCAATTCGTGAAAGCCTTCCGGCACGGCCTCTTCATCGCCTATTTCGATGGCCATGCGCGCAATTTTTGAAGCTTCGTCGCCCACACGCTCGAGGTCTCGAACGGCTTTGGCAACAATCAATACCAGGCGTAGATCAGAGGCTGCTGGTTGGCGCCGCGCAAGCACTTCAGTGCATTCTGCGTCTATTTCCACTTCGCGCTGGTTAACCTCTTCTTCCGCCTCGCGCACTTTCTGCGCAAGACTAAGATCACCAGTTTCTATCGATTTCACTGCATCAGCGAGTTGGCCTTCCACCAACCCCCCCATCTCCAGCACAGCGGTGCGCAACTTTTCCAAATCCGTATTAAATTGCTTGGAAATGTGCTGATCGAGATTCATATTGTCCATAGTTGTACCTGTGAGAATTAGCCGAATCGACCGGTGATATAGGCTTCGGTCAACTCGTGATCGGGTGTTGTGAACACCTTCTTGGTGTCGTTCACCTCAATCAGCTTACCCAAATGAAAATAGGCCGTGCGATGTGATACCCGTGCCGCCTGCTGCATCGAGTGGGTCACAATGGCAATTGTGAAGTTCTGGCTCAATTCGGCAATCAGCTCTTCAATTTTAGCAGTGGCGATGGGATCGAGTGCAGAGCAGGGCTCGTCCATTAAAATCACTTCCGGGCTCACCGCAATGGTGCGGGCAATACACAAGCGTTGCTGCTGGCCACCCGACAAACCCGTGCCCGGTTGATGCAGGCGATCTTTCACTTCATCCCACAAGCCAGCACGATGCAAACTGGTTTCAACGATTTCGTCCATCTCCGAACGTCGCCGCGCCAAACCGTGAATTTTAGGGCCGTAAGCGACATTTTCATAGATCGATTTTGGGAAGGGGTTCGGCTTTTGAAACACCATACCCACGCGCGCGCGCAGCGGAACCACATCCAGCTTCGGATCATAGATATTTAAACCGTCCAATTCGATTTGACCGTCGACACGACAAATTTCAATGGTGTCGTTCATTCGATTGAGGCAGCGCAAAAATGTGGATTTACCGCAACCCGACGGGCCAATCATGGCGATCACTTCATTTTCTGCAATATCGAGGTCTACCCCAAATACCGCCTGCTTCTCGCCGTAAAACACATCCACGCCACGCATCATCATTTTGGCATTGTCGACCAAAGGATGGCCCACGGTTTTGTGGCTGGCGGCAACGTGTGGCTGATCGGCCAGGATATCGGTGGTATTTTCATTCATGTTAAATTTCTCGAGCTGCGATGCATTGTCGGCAGTCGTGGCAGTACTGTTTGATTCGGTAATATCCATAGCGAGCCCCCTCAGCTTACCAGCGGCGTTCCAGTCGCCGACGCAACCAGATAGCCAGGGTATTCATTGTAATCAGGAACGCCAACAACACCATGATAGCCGCAGATGTGCGTTCTACAAAGGCGCGTTCGGGGCTGTCGGCCCAAAGGAAGATCTGTACCGGCAAAACCGTTGCCGGATCGGTGATGCCGCCAGGGATGTCGGCAATAAATGCCACCATACCGATCATCAACAGCGGCGCGGTTTCGCCCAGCGCCTGAGCCATCCCGATAATGGCACCGGTGAGCATACCCGGCATGGCCAAAGGCAACACATGTTGCAGAATCATCTGCATTTTTGAAGCCCCCATGCCCAGGGCTGCCTCACGGATGGAGGGAGGTACTGCTTTAATCGCTGCGCGGCTGGAAATAATGATGGTGGGCAGCGTCATGAGCGTGAGCACCAGCCCGCCTACCAGGGGAATCGAGCGCGGCATATTGAAAAAATTCAGGAATATGGCCAAGCCCAGTAGCCCAAAAATCACTGATGGCACCGCAGCCAGATTGTTAATGTTCACTTCAATAAAGTCGGTGAATTTGTTGCGCCTGGCGTACTCCTCAAGATAAATGGCAGCTGCAACGCCAATTGGGAAGGACAAGCTGCCGGTAACCAACAGGGTAAATAAACTGCCCAGCAGCGCACCGAGGATTCCGGCCTGTTCCGGTTCAGCGGAATCACCGGATGTGAAGAAGTTGCTGTTGAAGTGCAGTTGGAGAATGCCGTCTTCAATCAGCCGGTCGACACGTTCACGCTGCGCTTCGCTCAAACGGTCTTCGTAGGGGTCGCCGGCCTTGAAGCTTTTTACGTAGGTATCGATATCGTCATCAACCAGTAGAACGACGTCTCGAGTCTGGCCCAGCAGGGAGGGGTCATCCCTGAGCATGTCGCGTATCTCAAAGCTGGCGTCATAGCTGGCAATACTGTAAAGATCACGTTTTTCACGACGCCCCGAGACTTCGGGAAACAGCTCACGCAGGGTTTCTCGCACCACGCCATCAAAGTTCGCCAGTGCCAACTGGTCTTCGGTCACGTCATCAATTCCCAGGGTGTCTGGGTTAAATTCAACCTGCACATGCATGTAGGTCTGACGGAAAGCCCCGATGCCGTTTCCCACGATTTGTACAAACAGAACGATCAACGCCACAATGCCCACGGCGATAGAAAGCTTTCCAAACTGCTGAAAACGCCACTCGGCGGCCCGCCGCTTGCGCAGACTCTGTTCTACCAGCTCTGCAGTGCTGGGTTTATCGTTATTCGTATTGCTCACGGTATTTCCTCACAACATGCAGCGCAATGTAATTAAGCGCCAGGGTGACAATGAACAGCATCAGCCCTAAGGCGAAGGCGGCCAATGTTTTAGGACTGTCGAACTCCTGGTCGCCAACCAGCAAGGTGACGATTTGCACCGTAACCGTGGTCACGGAATCCAGCGGATTGGCCGTAAGTTTTGCGGAAAGCCCGGCCGCCATCACCACGATCATGGTTTCTCCAATAGCGCGCGACACAGCCAGCAACACGCCACCCACGATACCGGGTAAAGCAGCGGGAATAACCACCTGCTTGATCACTTCGGAACGGGTTGCACCGAGCCCCAGGGCACCGTCGCGCAACGATTGCGGCACGGCATTGATGACGTCATCCGATAGCGATGAGATAAACGGAATAATCATCACGCCCATCACCAGCCCCGCGGCCAATGCGCTTTCCGATGTCACCGCCATGTAATTGTCGAGCCCCATGGCGAGCGCCGCGTCTCGAATAAAAGGCGCAACGGTGATTGCCGCAAAAAAGCCGTACACCACGGTGGGAATACCAGCGAGGATTTCCAGCAGGGGTTTTACGACAGCGCGCACTTTCTTGTGGGCGTATTCAGATAGGTAGATGGCGGACATCAAACCAGTGGGCACCGCCACGAACATAGCGACGGCAGCAATCAGTAAAGTACCGGTAAACAAAGGCACGGCGCCGAAGCTGCTGGCTCCGGCGACCTGATCTTTGCGGATTGCGGTTTGCGGGCTCCACTCCAGACCAAATAGAAAATCGCTAAAGGGCACCGCATGAAAAAACAGTAAAGATTCCCACAGCACTGACATCACAATGCCGATGGTGGTGAGAATGGCTAACGAAGAGCAACTTAATAAAATAAATTGGAAAACATTTTCCACCTGAGCGCGAGCTTTCAACTGAGGATCGATGCGCCACCAGGAAAAACCGCCGAGTACGACCATCGCCAAAACCACCAGAATGGTGATTAACCAATCAGCAAGCGAGGTTAGCGACAGTATGCGGTGCACAGCGTCATTCATATAGCCAGGCACGGCATCGGCACTGAGCTGGCCGCTCATCAGGTTGTAGATTTGATTGAGAATTAAGCCGCGCTGTGAGGGCTCGTCGAGAGAAACATCGTCGGGCAATTCACTGAGCACAATGTGCTCAATAATGGAGGTATCGAACAACTTCCAAAGGGCCAGTAATACCAAGGCCGGAATGAGCGCCCAAAGCGCGCTGAGCATGCCGTAATAAAAGGGCAGAGAATTGAGATATCGGGTCCCCCCCACACTGCTTGCTACCGCCAAGGAACGGCCACGACTCGCTAGAAACACCGACAAAAACAAAATGCCGATCGTCAACAGTAGTACCCAGATATCCATAAAAAACTCACTGGAATTTGGTGGTTCAGGGGCAATAAATGCCCGGCATCGCGAAATGCCGGGCATTAAAGTCTAAATACCAGGCCCGTTCAAGGGCCGGGTGATTATACGGGTCTATAAACTTATAGCGACTTGAGTGTTTCCAGCTTCTTGACACGCTTGCCAACGGCGGCACGCTCGTCGTCGGCCAGAGGAATCATACCCTTCTCAGCCAGGTAACCGTCGGTACCCCAGGCTTTTTCACTGGTGAATTCGGCGACGTATTCTTCAATACCGGGAATCAAACCGATGTGTGCTTTCTTAATGTAAAAATACAAGGGGCGAGAAACCGGGTAGCTGCCATCGGCGATGTCTTCAAAGGTGGGCTGCATACCATCAATGTGTGATGCTTGAACTTTATCGGTGTTCTGATCGAGGAAACTGAAACCGAAAATGCCGAGCGCATTGGGGTTAGCATTCAACTTTTGAACGATGAGGTTATCGTTTTCACCCGCTTCAATGTAGGCGCCGTCTTCACGAAGAATGTGGCAGATTTCCTTGTACTTGCCTTTGTTGGAACTCTTGAGTTCGGCAATCCAATCAAACTTCTTACAACCGCCTTCCATTGCCAGTTCAACGAAGGCATCGCGGGTACCTGAAGTGGGGGGTGGGCCAAGCACTTCAATTTTGTTCGCGGGCAGTGAAGGGTTCACATCCTTCCAGGTTTTGTAAGGGTTATCGATAAGGGTTGCGCTGCCATCGGGGTTGGGCACTTTTTTCGCGAGGGCCAGGAACAAATCTTTACGAGTGAGTTTCGCGTGCTTGGCTTTTACCGAATTGGCAATAACGATACCGTCGTAACCGATCAACACTTCAACAATATCTTTTACGCCATTGGCCTGACAGGTTTCGAACTCTGCTTTTTTAATGCGACGAGACGCGTTAGACATATCTGGAAAATTCACACCCACACCACCACAAAACTGCTTAAAACCGCCGCCAGTACCGGTGGACTCCACAGTGGGAGACTTAAACTTGGTTGCTTTACCAAAACGCTCAGCAACAACCTTAGAGAAAGGGAATACTGTGGAAGAGCCCACAATACTAATGGAATCTCGAGCGGCGAATGCCGACGATGCTGCCACAGTGGTCGCTGCAGCCAGAGTCCAGACCAGAATTTTTTTCACGTTTATCTCCTCGCGAGATGTTCTTTATCGTTTTCCATAAGGCTCGCAAACCGCTCGCGAGCCCATAGTTACAGGCGTCGAAATTTTTTATACGACGCCTATTGCTGGCATAGTAGGTCAGTTTTATGACATTTTTGTGACACAAATCATCAGCTCTGTGAATAGCCAGCAACACAAGGCTGAGAGCGATTTGAGTCCGTCCACAAACAGCCGCGGCAAAGGTGCCTTGGTTGTTTCGGCCGGGTTTACCTTGCGTTTATAATCCACCGCTCGACAACAATAAACGCGGACCTTTATGACACCGACCAAGGCATATCGTTTCAGCAGTACTCTGGACAGGCTCAGCCTTGGCCTGGGCACCACGCTAAGTTGGCTGACACTTGCCATGGTGCTGCTTGTGGCGCTTATCGTGGCGCTTCGCAACCTACTGGGCATGGGGTCCATCGCACTTCAAGAGTCTGTGACCTATTTGCACGCCACTGTTTTAATGCTGTGCTTGGGCTACAATCTGCAACAGGGTGGTCATGTACGCGTCGACGTGTTCTACAGCCGCTTTAACAAACACCGCAAAGCGTGGGTCGATGCCTTGGGCAGTGTGTTATTTCTGCTACCCTTCGCCGTGTTTGTTAGCGTGGTAAGTATCGATTTTGTGTTGCGCTCCTGGCATATAGGAGAGACCTCGCCTGACCCCGGTGGCCTGCCTCTGGTGTATCTGCTTAAAACTCTCCTGCCCCTGGCCGGCTTTCTGCTTGTGCTGCAGGCCATAAGCGAAGCACTCAAGGCAATCGTGACCCTGACCTGGGATTAAAACCAAAACCCATTACAACAATAAGACAAAACCGTGCTCGATTTATTACCCCTGTTGATGTTTCTGGTGGTGTGCGCTGCGTTAATGCTGGGCTACCCGGTCGCTTTCACACTTGCAGGCACTGCACTATTGTTTGCTGCGCTGGCGAGCCTCGTGGGGCATTTTGACCCCCATTTGTTGCTGCTTTACCCCGACCGTATCTACAGCGGTACCATGACCAACACCACACTCATCGCCGTGCCTCTGTTCGTGTTCATGGGGGTGATGCTCGAAAAATCTAAAATCGCCGAAGACCTGCTCGAAAAAATGGCGCACGCCTGCGCGCGATTTCCAGCGGGCCTGGGCTTATCGGTTGTGGTGGTCGGCGTGTTAATGGCCGCATCTACCGGTATTGTGGGTGCAACGGTGGTGACCATGGGTTTGATGTCGCTCCCCACCATGCTCAAGCAGCGTTACGATCCAGCATTAGCGGCAGGCACCATTTGCGCCACAGGCACGCTGGGCCAAATTATTCCACCTTCGATTGCGCTGGTGTTGCTCGGAGACGTCCTTTCAAGCGCATATCAACAGGCCCAGTTGAGCCGGGGTATTTTTAATGCCGCACCGGTTTCGGTGGGCGATCTGTTTATCGGTGCCATCATTCCAGGCTTGCTACTGGTGTTCCTGTATGTGGCTTACCTTATCTTTATCGGTGTTTTTAATAAGAACCAGGCACCCGCCTTCGACGACCGTGAACAGGTCACTGGTCGACAACTGGTTACCAGTATTGCACCGCCAATTTTGCTCATTGTTTTGGTGCTGGGTTCAATAATCAGCGGCTTCGCAACGCCCACCGAAGCTGCCGGTGTTGGCGCGCTCGCGGCCATATTACTGGCCATGGCACGGCGCCAGATCAGCCCTGCAACACTCAGCGCCGTGGTGCAATCCACTACCAGGGTCACCGCCATGGTGTTTGCCATTTTACTGGGTGCGTCACTATTTTCTCTGGTATTTCAGGGGCTCGGTGGCGACCACATGGTTCAGCGGTTTTTCGACTTACTCCCTGGTGGTAGATTTTCCGCCATACTATTGGTGATGATCGCAATATTTCTTTTGGGATTTATTTTGGACTTCATCGAGATTACCTTCGTGGTAATACCTATCGTCGGGCCAGTGCTGCTGGCGATGGATGTCGACCCAGTGTGGCTTGGCATAATGATTGCGATCAACTTACAAACATCGTTTTTAACACCACCCTTTGGCTTCGCGCTATTTTACTTGCGTGGGGTGGCCCCCGACAGCATGCCGACCACGGCGATTTATCGCGGGGTAATGCCTTTTATTGCATTGCAACTGGTGTTATTGATTGTGCTGGCTTTGTGGCCGCAACTGGCCACCTGGCTGCCTTCGCAATTACACCAATAAAAAGAAATAAACACCTTAGGTATGGTTGCAATCTTGGTTGGTTAAGCTGTAAAACCAAAGATTCAGACCACGAGTGAAAGCATTTACCCCAAGCAGGACCCATGTATGGCACATTTAGACGAAGATCCAAGACCCAACGGCGAATTGGTTTTGCAAACCCTGGCATTACCCGCCGATACCAACTCCAACGGTGATATTTTTGGCGGTTGGTTGATGTCGCAAATGGATTTAGGGGGCGCAATTGCCGCACGCGAAATTGCGAAAGGCCGCGTCACAACAGTAGCCGTTGGTGCCATGGCGTTTTTACGACCGGTGCCAGTTGGCGCGACGGTAAGTTGTTATTGTGAAATTCTCGATATCGGCAGGGCATCCATCAAAACACTGGTGGAAGTTTGGGTGAAAACCTACAACCGCTCTGAACAACAAAAAGTTACCGAAGGGGAATTCGTGTACGTCGCTATTGATGACACTGGGCGTACCCGCCCAATTCCACGCGATAGAGATAATTAACAAATGCAGACTTAATGCACAGGCGCCACAACGGCGCCTCAACGTGATTCGTAGTAAGCTTCTTCGCTAAGCTGATGGTAATTTCTCACACCCTCTAAATACTCCCGATACGACTTGTATACTTTGGCAAATACCGGATCACTGGCCGACATTTCGGCATAGAGTGTTTGCGAAACTTTTTTGAAATGAGCTAACACATCGTCGGGAAAACGTCGTAACTGCACACCATGAACATTAACCAACTCCAGCAAAGCAGCATTATTTCGCGCCGTATATTCATCTAACATATCCTGATTCACAGCACGCGCTGCCGCTTCAATTATTGCTTGTAAATCGGCGGGCAGCGTATTGTAAGCGTCTTTATTTACGATGATTTCCAGAGTTGGACCCGGCTCATGCCAACCGGGATAATAGTAATATTTTGCAATTTGATGAAAACCGAATGCGAGATCATTATAAGGGCCCACCCATTCCGTTGCATCGATCACTCCCGACTGCAACGAGGTATAAAGTTCACCGCCAGGAATATTGATAGCTTCACCACCGGCACGCGTAAACACTTCACCACCGATACCGGGAATACGCATTTTCAAGCCTTTGATATCAGCGATGGAATTGATTTCTTTGTTAAACCAGCCCCCCATCTGCACGCCGGTGTTGCCGGCCGCAAACGGAATTAAATTGTGCGGCGCGTATATTTCACGCCATAACTCCAAACCTCCGCCATAATGCAACCAACCGTTGAACTCCTGGGCATTCATACCAAAGGGTACAGCGGTAAAAAATACTGCTGCGGGAATTTTGCCTTTCCAATAATAAGCAGCGCTATGCCCCATTTGCACGCTGCCCGAAGACACCGCACCAAATACTCCCATCGCCGGCACAATTTCGTTGGCGCCGTGCACCGTAATCTTTAAGCGGCCATCACTCATCGCATCGACCATGCGCGCAAAATTTTCCGGCGCCAGCCCCAGGCCCGGGAAATTTTTCGGCCAGGTGGTGACCATCGTCCATTCAAACACTTGTTGGTTTTTTGCAGATTGCGATTGCAACTGTTCGGCTTGTTGACTGTTGCCTTGTTTTACAACCAGCAATGCGAGCAACAATAGACAGACAGCCAGCAGAACGAAGAGAGCGGTGGGTAGCCACCAGGGGTTATAGCGGGGTTGGTTCATGGGGGGCTCGGGAGTTTTTAAACTGGTTTTTTGTTTTTGGGTATTTTAAGGGTTTTGGGGGGATTTGTATTGTTTTAGGGATTTGTGTTTTTCTTTGGGGTGGTATTTATTTTTATTGCTTGGAGTGGCGTTGACTGGATTACTGACCCAGTGATGAGTTTTTCTTTTACTTTTTTATAAAATAGTATTTGGGAGTGCTTCCCAGCGGTGGGGGGGAAGCGCTCCCAAATACAAATTTACGATAAATGCTAAATAACCATCCAAACCCAAGAAAAAAACCTAAACAACCTCCAACTTAGCATATTGCAACGCCAACCACTTCCCCCCCTCCAACACAAAATTCACATAAACCTTAGCCCCCGCGCCACGCCCCTCAAACTGGGTAATAGTGCCCTCCCCAAACACCGGGTGCAAAACAGTTTGCCCGAGTTGTAAATTGGGAAAATCATCAACAGTCGTTTGAGTGGTCGCGGCACTTTGGGAGTAACTAGCCGGTCGGGTGATGGTGGATTGGATACGCACCTCACGCACAAGGGCGGATGGAATCTCACGTATAAATCGCGATACTGCGTTAAAGTTTTCACTGCCGTGCATGCGTCGACTTTCAGCGTAGGTAATCACCAGTTTTTCCATGGCACGAGTGATACCCACGTAACACAAACGGCGCTCTTCTTCCAAACGGCCCGGCTCTTCCAGGCTCATTTTATGGGGGAATAAGTTTTCTTCCATGCCGGCTAAAAACACCAGCGGAAATTCCAGGCCTTTGGCGCTGTGAAGGGTCATCATTTGTACCGCATCTTCGAATTCGTCGGCTTGGCCGTCGCCAGCATCCAGCGCTGCATTGGCGAGAAATTCCTGAAGAGGGGTAACATCGTCTTCCTGAGGTTCAAACAGTCGGCAGGCATTCACCAATTCTTCGAGGTTTTCCACTCTGGCCTGACCTTTTTCTCCCTTTTCCTTTTTATGAAATTCCAGCAAGCCGCTGTCGCGAATAACCCGCTCTGCCGCTTCATCCAGTTCAATTGATTGAATCGTTTCTTGAAGCTCGTTTATGAGCGTGTCGAAGGCTTTCAGCGCATTGCTGGCGCGTGCGGTAAATACATTATTGGCAATTGCGCCCTGCATCGCAGCGTAGAGCGAACAGCCTTGGTCTCTCGCAAATATGCGAATACTGTCGATGGTTTTGGAGCCGATTCCTCGAGTGGGGGTGTTGATGATGCGTTCAAAAGCGGCATCGTCTTGGCGACTGCTAATTAAACGCAAATACGCCAGGGCGTTTTTAATTTCCAGACGATCATAGAATCGCTGTCCGCCATAAATACGGTAAGCAATATTTTCACGCAGAAACGCTTCTTCCAAAACCCTGGATTGTGCGTTAGAGCGATACAGAATGGCGCAATCGCTGTTAGCACGGCTGCCATCTTCGCGTAAAAAATCCTGAACGCGTTCAACAATATAGCGTGCTTCATCCTGCTCATTAAAACCGGCAAATAAATCGAGCGGCTCACCCTGCGCACCATCAGTCCATAAGTTTTTGCCGAGTCTGCCAAAGTTATTTTCAATCACGGCGTTGGCGGCACTGAGGATATTCGCGGTGGAGCGGTAATTTTGTTCCAGGCGGGTGACCGCAACTGGCGCAAAATCGTTCTCGAACTGCTGAATATTTTCGATACGCGCGCCGCGCCAGCCGTAGATCGATTGGTCGTCGTCCCCGACCGCAGTAACCGCACAGCTGTCGCCCGCCAAAACGCGGAGCCAGGCATATTGCACAGCATTGGTATCCTGAAATTCATCCACCAACAAAGCCGCAAAACGTTGCTGATAGTGTTTTAACAACGCGGGATTTTTTAACCAAAGTTCGTGTGAACGGAGCAACAATTCAGCGAAATCCACCAGTCCGGCGTTTTCGCAAGCTTCCTGATAGGCTTCGTACACCATTTTCATGGTTGCTAAAAAAGGATCGCGCCCCGGATCGATATGGGCCGGGCGGAGCCCCTCGTCTTTCTGGCCGTTAATAAACCACTGTGCCTGCTTGGCGGGCCAGCGGCTGTCGTCGATATCGAGGGTCTGATACACACGCTTTACCAGGCGCAGCTGATCGTCGCTATCAAGAATCTGAAAATTCTGATTAAGGCCGGCCTCCTGCCAGTGCGCCTTTAACAAACGATGCGCAATGCCGTGAAACGTGCCCACCCAAAGAGTGCGCACGCCCTGATGACCAAGGCGATCACCCAGTAGTTCGCCGAGGCGTTCGCGCATTTCCCGAGCAGCCTTATTGGTGAAGGTAACCGCCATGATTTGGTGCGGCGATACGCTGTGCTGCTCCATCAACCAAGCAATTCTGTGCACCAGCACGCGGGTTTTACCGCTGCCGGCGCCGGCCAGTACCAGTTGATTTCCGAGCGGTGCGGCAACAGCCTGTTGTTGCGCGGTATTGAGGTCTTTTAAAAGGGGAGAATCAGTCATGGCCGGGGATTGTAGCAGAATCGCCCCGGCGGATTGCCTTATCGAATCGTTTCTTCGGCCATGAATTGAACGGTGCGGGTACCGTCAGAGCGTATTTCCAGCTTACGAGACACAGGCTCGCCCGACAATTTTTGTTGCCCGACAGTACCGCTTACCACCGCTGCAACCCCAAGGGCTCGCACCAGCGTTTCCTCAGGATTATCCCTTGGCCAGGTGGTAGCCATGAACTGCAGGCGATATTTGCCAGGAGTCGACGCCGCTAGCCGCAAGGTAATTTGAGCCGGTTCGCCATCAAACTGCCAAGAGCTTTCATTTGTGAGCAGCTGCACACCCGAGATCTTCACGAGCTGCAGTTCCAGGCTCCGTCCCGGCTTTGGGGCACTGAAATTCAAGGTTATCTCCTGGCTTTCGCCAGCCACAAGCTGGATAACCCGCGGAGCGAGTAACTCCACCGCCGCACCCGGTTTCCGATATTGCGTGGCAGCCTGAAGCGGAGTAATCAAGAGCATCGCTAACACCGCGGCAATCACTGTTTTCTGGATCATTTGCACACCCGCTTAATTCAGAGACACAGAAAAACAGCTGTCGCCACCGGTGCCGCTGTCTTCATCACTGTTAAAGTAATCGAATACTTCGAGTACGTATTCGCCCGTTGCCAAGGTGAGGGTATCGCTCTCCAGGTTAGACGTCTCAGAAATCAAGGAGTTGACCAAATCACCGTTGCGAAACAGGTAGGCGTCAGGATCTGTGGCGCCGCCAGAGGTACGTGTAATTGTTAGCGTGCGAGTACCCGGGGTCGAGAGGTTAAATCGCACGAAACGTGACACGCCCAAGGCATTAAATTCGCCCAGTTGATTCGTACCGCACAACGACACGCTCGAGCCTTCGCTAAGCAACGCATACACTGGGAGCCCTTCCGCCAAGCCACCGTTGTTAGACTCCCCAGTGCCATGCCGCACAAGGCTGTTGATGTTCTCACCCGCCAGCAATGCTGTTAAGCCAGACACCGAAGCACTCGGTTGATGAGCTGAAAATACATCGGCAAACAGGAAAATGCTGGTGAAGGCACTGTTAGAGGTGAAGTCGCTGTGAGTGATGGTGTCATAGACCGGACCAAAACCAAGGCTGATGGCGTCAGCGCCGTCGTCCTGTGTATCAAAAATATCGTAAAGCACTTTGCCAACCGAGTTTTCGCTAAACCAGCCTTCGCTACCTAACCCGATGGTGTTACTTTCGAGATCCAACTCGAAACCTGAAGCCTGCCGGTTGCCGCCCGAATCAAAGTACTTGCCGGTGCCAGATGCCATAGCGGTGAATGCGTTAGCCATGCCTTCACTGAAAGCCAGGCGCATATCGAGCTGACTGTACAAGTTATGACTACCACCCCAGCTGTCGGAGCGGCTCAAAACATCTTCAATAAAATGCGAGAACTCATGCTGAATAACGCTGAAATCATATTCGTCGGTATCCACATCGGCATCGCCCAACACATAGATGGCTTTTTCGGAGGGGTAATAAAACGTCGTACCTATATCACCGTCGGCGTTCTCTGCGGCTACCGTATTGTTGCGATAACTCCAATTCAGGTTGCACGCCGGCAAATCGAAACTGTCTTCGGCATCCATTAAAAGCGCCATGGCTTGATAAATGGCATCGAGAATGGCAAAAGGTGCCGCCGGGCGCGTACTTATATCACTGTAGTCGTTAATGAGCGTATTCCAGCCGGAGGGCGCGTGCAGGTCTCGGGTACTGTCGCTGCTGCCGCTGGAGATGAGACTGCCGCTAAGGCTGTAAAGCGCAGCGCTGGAAGTGTTATCCACCACAGAAAAATGCCACTGGTAAGCATCGCTACGTTGCATTACCGCGTCGGCCACCACCCTTACCTGGGTATTGGACGGAGCTATCAGCATGTAATTACCACTGCTATCGGTTGTCGTGGAAAATAAAGTTTGTGCGGCGCTATTGAGCAAGGACACACGGATGCCTCGGGCTGGCGTAGAATAAGCGCTGTCGTAATCCAAGCCACCCGATACGTTATGTGGCACTTTCTCAAAGCTTACGGTACCGCTTATTAAAACGTCATCTGGGCCTTGGGTTGGAATAGGCGTCGGCTCCGGGGTTGCGGTCGGTTCCGCTGTCGGAATTGCCGTCGGTTCCTGAGTGGGAATGGGGGTTGGGGTGTCTGGCGTGATGCTACTGCCGCCTCCGCCACAAGCGTTACACAAAATGCCAAACATCAGGGCGCTTACCAGGGCTCGCAAAATCTTCTCCACATATCGTTATAGTTATCACCTTAGCAGGGCTACTTCTGCGCCGCCTGCTAAAAATTGTAAATGCGGAATACCGCGCACCTTTCAGCTCACATTTTTTGAGCCAGTAGTAAAAATTCGTGGTTTCCATCCCCCCCCAGAATGGGACTGGCAATATACCCTCTGCACGCTAAACCCAGTTCTTCGAGATGTCTGCGAATCTTTGCCTCAACTGCCGCATAAAGCGTTTGATCGGTGACCACGCCTTTTTTGCCCAGCCCCTGCTGGCCGACCTCAAACTGCGGCTTCACTAAGCTAACCAGTGTGCCTTTAGGTTTTAACACTGCTGGAATCTTCGGCAAAATAAGGTGCTGCGAGATGAACGACACATCCATCACCACCAGATCAATTCCGGATTGCGCTTCAGCCGGTAAATCTGAAAGCTGCAGGTTGCGTGCATTGTAACCCTCCAGGCAGGTGATACGAGCATCGCTACGCAAGTGTGCCACCAATTGCGAATGCCCCACTTCAATGCCGATTACATGACGACAGCCCTGCTGCAACAAACAATCGCTAAAACCGCCGGTGGATTGACCAACATCCAGCGCGATCGTATCGCTCACATTGACCTTAAAGTGCGCGAGTGCGTGCGCAAGTTTTAAGCCGGCGCGGGATGCATACTTCTGCTCCTCGCCGAAGCTAAGCACAAACTCGCTGTCTGGCTGGAATTTTTCGGAAGGCTTGGCTACTGTTTTGGCGACCCCCGAGAGCACCACCGAAACTCGCCCATCAGCAATTAATTTTTGTGCTTCGGTGCGCGAGCGTACCAACTGCTTCTCGGCCAATAAAATATCTACACGCTGCTCAGCCATATTACATTTGCGGCTTATCGGCCTTACAGTATTTATCGATAAAATCGCGCTGGGTCGGCATTTCCTGACAGGAGCGTTGAATAACCGCTTCAATACCGTCAACACGACGCTGCACTTCTTCAAAACTCACGGTATCTACAACAGGGTGATAATCCTTAGCGCGAATTCCCTGACCATGAAATACAGCCAGCCAACTGGTTTCGTTAAACAGCTCCTCATCTTCGCGATAAATACGGCCGCTGTTTTGGTACATCTCAATTTTTTTAGCGAGATAATCGGGAATTTGCATTTCCTGAATATATCGCCAAAACGGCGAGTCGTCCCGTTCCGTGGCAATGTAATGCAAAATAATGAAATCGCGTACCCGTTCCATTTCGAGGTCAGATAGGCGGTTAAATCGATCGATTTCATGCTGCCGGAAATCTCGCGTAGGAAATAAACTGAACAAGCGTGCGATTGCAGATTGAATCAGATGAATTGCCGTGGATTCCAAAGGTTCCACAAAACCGCTGGCCAAACCAATAGCCACAACATTTTTATTCCAGAATTTTTTACGCTTGCCACCGGTGAATTTAATTTCCCGAGGATCTGCGAGAGGTTCGCCATCAAGATTATTCAATAAAATTGCAGTGGCTTCATCGGCACTCATAAAACGGCTGCTAAACACGTGGCCATTGCCAATACGATGCTGCAGCGGAATTCGCCATTGCCATCCCGCAGTATGCGCAATCGAGCGAGTGTAAGGTGTTAGTTCGCCGGCGCTTTCGCAGGGAACTGCGATGGCGGTATCGCAAGGCAACCAGTGACTCCAGTCGTCGTAACCGGTTTTTAATGTCTGTTCGATCAGTAGTCCTTTAAAACCGGTACAATCGATAAATAAATCACCGCCAATGGTTTCTCCCGATTCCAGCGTTACGCTATCGATAAAACCGTTTGAGTGCTGCTGCACGCCATTAATTTTCCCCTCGGTGCGCGCCACGCCATGTGCTTCTGCGAAACTGCGCAAATATTTGGCGTACAAACCGGCATCGAAATGGAAGGCGTAGTGAATATCTGCCAGCGGCGAGTTGGGAATATCGAGCGGCCTCGTAAAACGCCCGGCGCGTGCTGCAACCGCAGCCAGGGAATAATCTTCAATTTCCTTAGCCATGCCATGCTGGTACAAGCGCAACCAAAAATGATGAAACTCCACACCCTCCATATCGCGCCCAAAACTACCAAAGGGGTGCAAATAGCGCTGCCCGATGCGGGTCCAATTTTCAAATTCGATTCCCAATTTGAAAGTCGCCTGGGTATGTTTTACAAAATCGTTTTCATTCAAACCCAGCACTTTATTAAATAAATTAATTTGCGGAATCGTCGCCTCGCCAACGCCTATCGGCGGCAAGGCTTCAGATTCAATCACGCGAATTTTACAACTGCTTTTTAATATCTTTCCGCACGCAGCAGCTGTCATCCACCCAGCCGTTCCGCCACCGACTATCACCACGCTCCGAATTCGATTATCTGACATAAAAAGCTAAACCTTAAACCGAGTGCTTATTAATATAATGTTGACGATAAACCTTTAGCGGTGGTAATTGTGCCGCTGCTTTCCGTAAGGCCGCCTTGCCCATCGCCATTTTATCCACGATCGCATCAAACTCAACGCCGTCCAGCAGGGGATCGTAATCGTCCGGAAACAATTCCAGCGCAATTAATAATTTAGCCCAGGTTTCATCACCCATGAGATTCTCACGCAAATGCATAACACTGCCACGACACTGAAACAACGCAATCAAGTGCTGTAACACTCCCTGTAATTTAACATCGTTCAGTGGTGATCTTTCCGCATGCAACCAGTGAAGCTCCGCTAAGCGAGCGACCAATACCTGCGAAAAATCGTTGTATTCAGCACACAACACATCCCATTCCTGATTATCCGTGTCATCACGGGGCAGCAGTTGCAACAGCGTTTGCCACTGCCTGTGTAAAGCATGGGCACTACTATGCACAAAACCACTCGGCCCGGTAGCGTACGAGCCACTATATACCACATTGCCCTGCCAATGCGCCATTGCGACCTCTGCTGGGTAGTTTACGATGTCGATGTGTTTAGCAGTATCACAATATTGCAGCAGTAAATCTTCCACCGATTGAACACTGCGAGCGCCTCGATCGTAGAGGTAGCTTATCACCTGTTCATCTCCGAGACAGTCATGCCTCAACCAACCGCCATCTAGTGGCTGCAAGCGCGAATAACTTAATGGATCATTGCAGGACATTCTCACACTTGCCACACTGTTAAATGGAAGTTGGGTGTGACCTGCCAGAGACTTCGAAGCCGTGAATAACTCGCCGGTAAAGTCTAAGAAAAAATCCGCGCTTACCTCTGTAGCGCCGCCACAATCGAGCGCTTCGACGCGATTTTTATCACGCCTAACAGTGATCTCTCCAGTCGGCTGTATTGTCTTAACGCCAATACTTATGCAGCGCGCGATAAGCAGTTTTTTTAGCAGAGAGGTATCGATAACAATACTGTGCTGTAATTGCGATAACACCGAGCGTGGGTCAGTTTGTGGGTGTACAAATCTATGCTCAGCAGCACAGTGTGCAGCGAAACAATAATCGCAAAAAGATTCTGCCCGCCCGGCTATACGTGCCTTTGCCCAAAGCTGATGAAAGCTCAGGCTGCCGTGTTTAAAACCATAGCTACCCCAACAAAAAAAATTACCGTAACGTTTATCATCGTTTAATACGTAATTGTAACCCAGCGAAAATTGGCCGTTACATTCACGTATCAAATCACGTTCAGAAACACCCAACTCCTCAAAAAGTAATAAATCGTCGGGTGACAGATGCAGGGTTGCCACATCAGGCAATGGTTTTTGAAGCACGGTAATCGGCGATTTTTCTGATTTTTTATTTTGCGGTTGCAGCTTTAAAGCAAAACCATAAGCCAACAACCATGCTTCAACGCTATCGCCGACCACCGCAAGAGAAATTGACATCAGCTGTTTCTCCCATACAAGTTGAAGCTGGCTGGTGGCGCGGGTTGTTCAGCAGAATGTTTTAAATGCTTTTGCAATACTTCGCCGTGCATGGGCATGGTATTTACCGCAGTCAGAATTCGCTGCTGTAATTTGTCGCACTCATTGCGAATCAGTGATAAATCGAAATTATCGACGCGAGCATCATAGTGTGCAGGTACAATATTCTGACCCAGGTACACGGCAACCCAGCTCGGCTCCAAAAAAATACCATCGTCATATTGCACAACAAAACCCCGTTTTTTAAATAGCGTCATTTTGTGTTGCAATTCTTCGGGAATCGGCATGGTTCGACAGTAGTTCCAGAAATCTGAATCATCGCGCTGGGTAGCATGATAGTGCAGAATCAGAAAATCCCTAACCCTCTCGAAGGCTAAATTAACCTGCGAATTAAACTCGTCGACCACACTCGCGTTGAAATCTCGCCTGGGAAACAGTTCTAACAGCTTGGTAATCGCCACCTGAATCAGGTAGATACTGGTGGATTCCAACGGTTCCAAAAAGCCTGCGGCCAGACCTACCGCAATACAGTTCTTTTCCCAGCACTTCACGCGATGCCCAGCTTTGAATTTCAGAAAATTGGGCTCAGCTAATGGCTCGCCATCTAAATTACTTTTCAAAACGGACAAGGCTTCGTCATCACTGATAAAATCGGAACAGTAAACGTGACCATTGCCAGTGCGGTGTTGTAACGGAATTCGCCACTGCCAACCACTTCGATGCGCACGCGCTTTTGTGTACGGTAATGGCTGCTCATCACCACCGCAAGGTAGTGCCACCGCACGATCACAACGCAGCCATTCGCTCCAATCGTCGAAATTAACCCCCAGTGTTTCTCCCAACAACAGTGATCGAAATCCCGAGCAATCAATGAATAAATCACCGCTGAGCGACGGAGCATCCTCTAGATGTAAGGTGCTAATAGCACCGCTGCCATCGCATTCCACACTGTTAATTCGCCCTTCGATACGCAACACATTTTTAGCTTCGGCGTAGTTACGCAGATATTTTGCATAGAGCGATGCGTCTAAATGGAAAGCGTAACCATAGGTTGCCAATAAAGATGTAACGTCCCGAGCGGGGTAATCAAATTTGTTCTGATAAGCGGCAACCACAGGCACCGAGAATTCGTTGATAGAGTGTTTATAACCACCTTGCGTTAATGCACACCAGAATTGGTGAAACGGGATATCTGCGACCGGCACACCATAGTCACCAAAGGGATGAATATAACTTTCACCAATATTTCCCCAATCGATAAACTCGATGCCCAATTTGTAGGTGGCATTAGTTGCCCGGAGGAAGTCCTGTTCGTCAATGCCCAGCACCTGATTAAAATATCGCAGGTGCGGTAGAGTCGCTTCTCCGACACCCACAGTACCGATTTGATCGGATTCGATTAAGGTGATCTGAGTTTGAGAGGTATCGATGAAGTTCGCCAGCGCTGCCGCGGTCATCCAACCGGCAGTGCCACCGCCGACGATTACGATTTTTGAGATTGGTTTGTTCTGCATAATCTTTCACCTGCAACAGCTCTATAGGCTGTTATGTACCGCTCCAGAAGTGTGCAGCCACTATTCTACCAATGGCTCAGGGGATAAATCCAAATGCTATGCCTCAAATAAAAAACGCGCCCATTGGGCGCGTTTTTTACATTTTAAAAAGGTTTTGGTTTAGAAATTTCCACGTACGATAAGCGCGTAGCGACGATCATTGGTAAACCACGAGCGGCCTTGTGTATTCCCGTCTGCATCGATTTGCATTTCGGTTTTGGTAACAGTATTTGTCAGGTTAGTCCCCTGAATACCGATTTCAATCTGATCGGTAATTTTGTAGAAAAGCGATGAATCCAGGTACCCTGAATCAGCAGCCCAAATCGGCCGATTAGGAGAAATTACATCTCTCGAAGTTACCAGGTAGCGCGAACGCCAATTGTAAGCAATACGAAAATTCCAGTCGCCTTTTTCAAACATACCGACAATGTTAGCAGTATGTCGAGATTGAGACTCCAGTGGCAAGCTAGCGCCGGCAAGATCACCGTTATACGCAACTTCATCAGCTATTCGATCCTCTCGCTCCTGATCAGATGGCACTGTAGATGGATCGCCAGCCAAACCAGGATTAGGGACACTCTTGGCGTCAATGTAGGTGTAGTTTATTTGAGAACCTAACCCATCCCATGGAGAAGGTAAAAAGTCGTAAAATTGCTGGTAGGCAAGCTCAAAACCCGACATAGTGCCATTTTCTGAGTTAATTGGGCCATCGACGTTAACCGTTTGAGTCACACCAGTAGAGCTATTGGTTACCTGGCGGGGAAACGCACCGTCAACAAAGAAGTTACTCAAATCCTTGTAAAACAGGGTACCCGTTAAAGAACCTACATCAGCAAAATACCACTCGGTCGATAGGTCATACTGGATCGATTCCATCGGCGCCAAGTAAGGGTTACCAGCACTTGCTTTGTAGCCTTCCATAGTCTTATTAAGAACAGGTAAACCACCCAACTGATCATTTTGATCACCCTCGCCATAGGTAGTGGTAGTGTTGTTGGCGTCGATGGTCAGGTAATTTCGCAACTGACCAATATCGGGCATGGCGACTGCCTTAGAAACAGCGAAACGACCAATTAAATCGGGCAGAATCTCTAATTTCAGGTTTAAGCTCGGCAGTACATCATCATATTCGTTTTCAGCAATGGAAAATTCCGTATAGTTGTTTCCGAATCCAAGCTGATCAAAACCGTCATTCGGGTCCCAATAATTATTAGAGTCATTCGGGTTATTTGGGTCAGGCTGCAAATCAGGAAAAGTAACAAAACCACCAGATTTCACTTTGACTTTGAAGTAACGCGCACCAACATTACCGGAAAAGCGCATTCCAAACAGATCCGAAGCGAAATCTAGCCGAATATATGCAGCGTTATTTTCTTCGGTCACATCACTAATTTCGCTAGGCAGAAAGTAACCGATAGCGTCGACAACACCATCATCATTGGTGTCGCGCATGTTGGCCGGCTCCCAAGGATTGTCGGCTCCGGTGGAAATAACCGGTTCAAGAATAGTACCCCAATCACGATAAGCTCTGGCCAGCTCACGGCTTGGGTGAAGAACGCGATTGTTGGTACCTGGGACAGTGAAATCACCGCCACGATTGAAACTACTCCAATCGACTTCTTCCACATAACCGCTCAAACTATCCGAAACGGGCAAATCCAACCAGGCTGCATTGAAACCATCATCGTCGTGATCTGGTGTGAATATCTCTGCTAATGCCCCCCAGTTATAACGACTGTATGCAACATTTTGCTCTCGCCTAGCGTAACGCACCCCGGCTTTAACTGAGGTGATAAAACCATCATCAAAGAAACGTGTCGCGTCAATACGGCTAGCGTCCATTTCACCTTTGGAACGTTCGTAATGGTCCATTGCCGCCTTCCACCAATAGGAACTCTCGTTGGCAAAATAAGCGGGGTCGTTAGGGTCAATGTAATGCTCCGCCTCAGGGTCGCCCTGGAGATTATCTTTGGTTGCCTGCGGCACACCATCCCAGGGATTTACCAGCGCCATAGTTGGCACGCTGCCAGTAATATCGAATTGAGAAACGGCCAGTGCACCGAGGAATATTTCCATATCATCATCGGTTGTTGTGGCATCGACGTGCTGATAATCAATGGAAATTTCCCACATATCGCTTGGTGTAATTTTTAAGTTAACCGAGAAATCTTCGACATTGGTTTGTTGATCTTTGAAACGCGCGGTGGTTTGGAAGCGGCTTCCGAAGGTTCGTGAGCGGTTAGTATCGGTACACTGTGCGGGATCGCTCCAGCATGCGGAATCTGAGGAATAACCTTGAGGTATACGATCCTGGTCATCAGCGCTGGCTCGCCAGCCATCGCCGCCATGAGCCAAGTAACCTCGGGAGAACACGCCATTGTTATCGAACTCGAAGCTGGTGCCGGTCATTGGGAGGTTAGTTCTGTTAGGAATGCCAGAAGTGTCATCAACCGGATCACTGTTGAAATCGTCACCTTGATACGAAATCTTGTTCTCACTCCAGGTGAGATCAGACTGAGATTTGAAATACACAGCCGTCGCCTGAAGCGTGTCGGTATCATCGGCCCATTGCAGTGCGACGTTGGTGCCCGTCCGAGTGCGATCATCTTCTTTCATCGAAACGTTGGAACCGTTCGGAACCAGGAAGGTCGCCTCGCCTACCGCATAATTGGAATCATATAAAGAGGCATCGCGCTTCTGGAATACTTCTGCCTGAATACCGTCGGAACGGCTGTTTACCTCAGAGCGGGCGAATGCAACCAACAAACCAAACTCACCACCATCATAATCCCAGCGATTGCTATATAAGCCGGATATGGTAGGAGACCAATCTTCACGGAGATCGTAGTAAGTGCTATCAGCACTGAAGGAAATTTTTTGTCCGTCCTGATCGAATGGCATGCGGGTGTGCAGACTAACCGTACCACCGATACCCCCTTCAATCATATCGGCAGACTGGTTTTTATAAAGTTGCACCGAACCCATCAGTTCCTGAGGTACATCCTGGAAACTAAGACCACGCCCCGAGTTTGCGGTAAAAGAATCACGACCGTTGAATTCAGTTCGAGTGGCTGTCATACCACGCACTACTGCACCAGAACCTTCGGCCGAAAAATGGTCGGGGTCGTTTTTAGCAGCAAAGCGTTCGATGGAAACACCGGGAAGACGCTGCATTGCCTCAAGAACACTTCGGTCGGGTAGTGAGCCGATATCGGATGCGGAAATCGCATCGACAAAGGTGCTTGCGTCGCGCTTAATATCCTGCGCATTTTGGAGGCTCTGGCGGGTACCTTGTACTACCACCTCTTCTTCCACCAGGCCGGCACCTGCGTCTTGCTCATCCGCTTCCTGCGCGGCAGCGCGTTGGGTAGCCATTGCACTCGAAAGCACGACAAAGGATGACGCAAGGGTAATACTGGCCTTAGCGCCAAATTTATTGATTCCGATAGCCATAACTTACTCTCTTATAAATTATTTTTTGGATTACAAAGCTTATTTCGCACGGGATGGGTTGTAGTTATTGTGTATCGAGATTACCCATCTCTGTTTTGTGCCCTTCCCAGATCTACGCCCAGTTAGCACTTTAATATTGATTCGAGCGATACTGCATCAATGATTGACAATAGTCAAACTTACGTCAACCTAAAATTACAGTGTCGGCGAATTTAATCTAATCGTTTGACAATCTCTTAGCACAGGGGCGACTAATGCCCACTAAAATACTGCGTTTTTAACTGGCATTCACGGTGTTTATAGGCTACGCAGCCATCTGGCAAAAGTTCTGCATAAAAAAACAGGGCCACGAAGGGCCCTGTTTTTATCGGAAGGGAAGTTACTTAATGTAAGAGTTAATCAATAACTCGTAGAGCTCTTGCTTACCACTGGTAACAGGTGGCTCGCCTGCCGCATTACCGATATCAGCCAACTGCTCAAGCGTAAGCTTACCAGATTCGAAGTCTGCACCATTGCCGGAGTCAAAAGTTGCGTAGCGTTCGGCACGCATCTTCTCAATGGGTGAGTTTTGGATAATATCGTCGGCAATTAACAGGGCACGTGCGAAGGTATCCATGCCGCCAATATGGCCGTAGAACAGATCTTCCAAATCAGTGGAGTTACGGCGCGCTTTTGCGTCGAAGTTGACACCGCCGCCTTGGAAACCACCGGCGCGCAGTATAACCAGCATCATCTCAACAGTTTCGTTAATGTTGTATGGGAACTGGTCGGTATCCCAGGAGTTCTGATAATCGCCACGGTTGGCATCCATACTACCCAGCATGCCAGCATCCGCAGCTACCTGGAGCTCATGATCCATAGAATGCTGCGCCAAAGTGGCGTGATTGGTTTCGATGTTGAGTTTGAAGTCTTTATCCAGACTGTGAGCGCGCAGGAAGCCAATCACGGTTTCGCTGTCGACGTCGTACTGGTGCTTGGAGGGTTCCATCGGCTTGGGCTCGATAAAGAAGGTACCTTTAAAGCCCTGGGCACGAGCATAGTCACGGGCCATAGTCAGGAAGCGCGCCAAATGTTCTTTCTCACGCTTCTGATCCGTGTTGAGCAGACTCATATAGCCTTCACGACCGCCCCAGAATACGTAGTTTTCACCGTCCAGCGCGATAGTTGCATCCAGGGCGTCTTTGAGCTGCGCACCGGCGTAGGCAACAACGTTAAAGTCGGGGTTGGTGGACGCACCATTCATGAAACGTGTATTGCTGAACAGGTTGGAGGTACCCCACAACAATTTAACACCAGAGGCCTTCTGCTTTTCTTTCAGCACTTCAACCATGGTGGCGACACGATCGCTGAATTCCGCGCGGGTGGTACCAGGCTCTTCAACAACATCCACATCGTGGAAGCAATAATAAGGGGTGCCCAGCTTGGTAAAGAATTCGAAAGCGGCATCGGCTTTTTGTTTGGCGCGGCTGATTGCGTCTGGGCCTTGGAACCAAGGATGACGACGAGTGCCAGGGCCAAAGGGGTCGCCACTGGTGTCACAGAACGTGTGCCAGTAACAGGTGGCAAACTTGAAAAATTCCTTCATAGTTTTGCCTGCAACCACACGATTCTCATCGTAGTATTTAAATGACAGCGGGTTGTCAGACTCCGGACCTTCATAAGCAATTTTGCTTACTGTAGGGAAATACTCTTTATCACCAATTAATACACTCATAACACACTACCTTTGCGCACGAATTAAGTTATTTAAACGTTAAAGATTTTCTATCAGTCGCACTCCACAATGGGTGCGAAGGGTTTGTTCCGGTTCTAGCATAATCAGCCCGTCACCGGTGTTGAAGGCATTGATTCCACAGGTCATCGGTTCGATTGCTATCGATTGACGATCTGGCGGAATGCACAGTTGAATAAAGTTATAGCCCCTTTCACCTGCTTCCTGCCAAATTTCCAGGCCAACATTATCGACTGGCGACCACAAACGTGTTGCCACGCGCCGCTCGCTACTTACATCCAGCAGGCGGAAACAATGGTCAAATTGTCGCTTCTCGATTACCGCCGCTGCATCATACTCGTCAAAGCGCCTCATTTCACCCGTGGGGAGCAATCGATCATCGATCTCAGTAACATCCACCGCGGGCAACTGCAACAACATATCGCTCACTGTGGTGTCACCAATACAAAAATAAGGGTGCCAGCCCAAACCAACCGGCACAGGTTCGCTATGACGATTAACTACCTCGAACTCCAGGCTCAGAGCATTAGACTGCAGTTTATAGTGCATGCTTACATCGGCTGCGAAGGGGTAGCCGACATAACCTCCATCGACGGGATACCGTAAACTCACAGATCCCGATTCAGCATGCTGCTCAAGGTTTTCTGCAACAGCCGGGAGCGTGTACAGGAAACCGTGGAGATTGTTATTGCGCTCGGTTTCATTAACATCAAACTGATACCGCTTACCGTTGATTTCGTAGCTGCCCGCATCCAATCGATTCAAAGAGGGATACAGTGCAACACCTCGGTAGTAATCGTTTTCGACCATCGCAGCTCGATTGGGCAACCCCGCAACAATTTCGTAGGTTTTACCCTGGCTGGAAAATCGTAATGCGTTTATCAGGCCACCAAATTCCGGCACCAGCTCCAAACAGCTGTCTCCCGCGTTCAGGGTTACCGCATTGTAATCTTTCGCAGACATCGACTACCCCAATTTAGGCAGGGCTTCGACCCACGCCTGGTATGCTTCCTGATATTGACCCATAAGCGCGGAATCGGGTTCAATTACACCGGTGCGCGTTAAGCCAGCAAATGCCTCACTGGCAGAACCGTAGTAACCGCAACCCAGAGCAGCAGCGCGCGCGGCACCTTCTGCGCCATCAGTTTGATATTCTTCGACAGCCGCCTGAGTAGTATTCGCAAACGCATGAGCAAATACCGGGCTGAGGAACATATTGCCTTTGGCCACCCGGACTACCTCGCAACTACCACCGAGTGACTTAAGCACATCAAAGCCCTGGTTCAGCGCAAACACAATGCCTTCCTGCACTGAGCGCACCATGTGTCCCAAACCGTGGCGGTTCAATTCCAGTTTGGTGAATTGCGCACCCAAGTTGCGGTTTTGAAAGATACGTTCAGCGCCATTGCCAAAGGGGTGAAAAATCAAACCTTCACTGCCCACAGGCACAGATTCAGCCGCTGCGTTCAGCAAATTGTAATCGACCGGTTCACCACTGAGGCTCAACACTTGTCGCAACCAGCTGAAGGAGCGACCGGCACCATTAACGCACACCAATACGCCGTTACGCGGCGCAGCCTCAGTGTCGGTAACATGCAAAAACGTATTGACTCGCGACTGCGTATCGGCGGCTGGTTTATCGGTTACGCCATAGATGACACCGGATGTTCCAGCTGTGGCAGCCACCTCGCCCGGCTCAAGTACATTTAAGCTAAAAGCGTTATTAGGCTGATCTCCACCGCGGTAGCTAATTTTCACACCCGGCTTAATACCCAATTGGGCAGCGGCGGTCTCACTCACAACGGCCTGCTCACCGATGCTGGGCACCAAGGTAGGAATCAATGATTCAGAAATCCCCCAATGGGAAAGCAATTGCCCGGCAACCTGCTGCGATTGAAAATCCCACAGGGTACCTTCCGACAAACCTGAAGCTGTGGTATTGATTTCACCAGAAAGCTTCATGGCCACGAAATCACCGGGCAACAGTATTTTATGGATTTTCGCAAACAGTTCTGGCTCGTTTTCCTGCACCCAACGCAACTTCGCAGCGGTAAAATTACCGGGTGAATTCAACAGGTGGCCGAAGCAGTAGTCGGCGCCTAAGGCCTCGAATGCGGCATCACCATAGGGCACGGCACGGCTGTCACACCAAATAATCGCGGGGCGCAGCACCTGTTGTTCGGCATCAACCAACACCAGACCATGCATTTGGTAGGAAATTCCGATAGCTTCGATCTGGCTTGGATCGACGCCATCAGTAGCAAACAGTTTTTTACCGCCTTCCAGGATACAGTTCCACCAGGTATCTGGTTGTTGTTCTGCCCAGCCGGACTGGGGGCTGGCGATTTCAAGTTCGGTGTCTGGGAACTGGGTGGAGGCCAGGGCCTTACCCGTGCCGCCATCAAGAACTGAGAGTTTTACCGAAGAGCTGCCAACGTCGATTCCAAGAAATAACATGTTTTACCCTGTTTTATACGATGAGAACGGATGTGAGATTCGCTAAAAACCAACCGAGGAGGCACCACAAACTTGACATTCACCCGATCAGAACAAAAGATTGGGCCTGGCGGGGGGCAGGAATTATACAGCCTTATTGTCGGATTGACCACAAGCAACACTGGCACCTGTATCGATTTATTTAGCGCTTACTTGCCTACCTGGCGCGAAACCGCGTTATTATTGCAAACTAAGCAGGCATTTTGTTCACGCAACGGGCAAAATCCTACGGCTGAACCTGGTTGATAACAGATGTAACTGCTATACCCGAAACTCTCCGAGTACGGATCACCGTGCGATTGGAAAGGGAATATATAACACTTTAGCAAGGGCCGCCCGTCCTAAGTTGCCGAGGTTTAGCAACAATCAAATAATTCGCATAGACATAGACTCAAGGGTTACCGGATAGTGTCTCAACAACCTGAAATCGTCGAAGAAGAAGAGCTGGAACCGTTTCCACTTCCCGAAGGGGTGATGCGCGGGCTCTCTATCGATAACCTCATATTTGGCCTCGACGGCAATGTATTAAAAATTCTGTTAATCAAGCACGGCGAGGGTATTCGCAAAGGTCAGTGGGCCTTGCCCGGCGGCTGGATCAAACTCGAGGAAGACCTGCGAGATGCCGCGACACGTTTGTTGCGCGACCTCACAGGTATTAGCCACCCCTACCTTGAACAGTTAAAAAGCTTCGGCCAGGTGGGCCGCTACCCCGCCGAGCGAGTGGTTACCATTGCTTATTATGCCTTGGTAAGTGCCGACGACTATGCACTGATGGCCGGTTTTAGCGCGTCTGATGCTGCGTGGTATAACATTCATGAAACTCCGCCACTGGTATTCGACCACCAGGAAATTATGGACTGTGGTATAGATTTTCTGAAACACCAGGTTCGCCACAAACCCATTGGTTTCAATCTTTTGCCTGAAAAATTCACCCTACTGCAACTGCAGGAGCTTTACGAAGCCATTTTGGATGTAAAACTCGATAAGCCGAATTTTCGCCGCAAGATTATGAAAATGAACCTGCTCACCCCTTGTAACGAAAAGCAGCAGGGCGTCGCACACCGGGCTGCAAATCTGTATCGTTTCGACAAAGAGGCCTACGAAAAACTGACGCAGCAAGGCTTCACCTTCGAGGTATAAGCCGTTTCACGGAATCGGATTTTTGATGCGGTCGTGTTCTGAGACACCCGACCGCACTTCAATAAATATCCCATCGGAAAGCCCGGTTTGAATCTCCCGCTTCTGAAAGATTTGCGGCGCGGTTTCAAGCTCTACAAAGGTTTTTTTAGCATCGAACTGCAATAAGCGCTCATTAATTGCCAACACTTGATCGCGTCGCTCAAGTACGATGTCAGCGTTGGCACTATAACCCGCCCGTAAAAAGCGGTCTTCTCTGAGAGTGACAGCCGCGCGAATTTCAAACTTAATCGTACCCTGATCGTTTACACCCTTAGGTGAAATATACTCTAAGGTCGCGTTAAAGGCGTCTTGTTGCATGGCGCCAATATTGAGCAGCAAGGTCATACCTTCGTGAATTTTGCCAACTTCCGATTCATCAACCGTGCCTTCGAAAATCATATCTTCCATATTGGCAATATTCGCTATGGTAGTGCCGGCATTAAAGGTGTTGGTTTCGGTAACGAAAGTACCTTCCTTTACAGGTATATCAAGCACCAAGCCGCGCAAAGTTGCATTGACCTGATTGGAAATTTTTCCAGTTTTTTGCGAAGCGCCTTCCCGCACTATCGCGAGATTATTCTCTGCCGCTGCCAGCTCTTCAGCCTGCAAATTATTTTCATACACAAATTGGTTGTATTCAAATTCGGAAATCAAACGCTCTTCATAGAGCTTTAATTGCCGCTCTTTTTCTTTTTTTGCATTATCAAATTTTAAACGGGCGGTTTCCACACGTGATTCAGCGGCAACCAAGCGCTCCATATTGGGGATAATACGAATTTTCGCCAATAACTGGCCGTTTGCCACGGCATCACCCGCTTGCACATAAAGCTTTTCGACCACACCCGAGACCTGAGATTTTATCTCAACCTCTTTACGTGGCACGATTCGGCCTGTCGCCACGGTTTTGACAATTATATCTCTTACTACTGGAGATTCAGTTTTGTAAATAACCGGCTTTTGCTGCGATTTGTGGTACAAAAACCAAGCCGTTCCAATAAAAATAACAAAAAGACAAAATCCGATGATTATCGCAAATATTTTTTTCATTAATAACCTTGTTTATTTATTCACTCTGTAGCGCAATCACGGGATCAACAGCAGCTGCTTTGCGGGCCGGCAACCAGGCCGCGAGAGCCCCAGCAACGATCAGCACAACTAACGCAGCCAATGCGGTGTCGAAATTAATCTGCGGATTTAAAAAAGTACCCGGGCCGCCAGATACATTGCTGGCAACGCTGGCCAGCAACTCCAGACTTAATACGCCAACAAACAACCCCATGTAACCGGAAACGAAAGTAATAATCAGGGATTCCTGGATAATTGTGGCCACGATATTTGCTGGCGTCGCACCCAGCGCTTTTCGAATACCGATCTCTCTGGTGCGCTCTTTCACGGAAATGAGCATAATATTACCGACTCCGACCGCACCAGCGATAATCGTACCCACTGCGACAAACCAACTAAATACTCTTATCCCCTGAAATAAACTGTTCACACGATCAACGTCTTTTTTGGCATTGTAGCTACCCACCACAGCCCGGTCTTTCGGGTGAATTTTATGGCGCTTCTGCAAGCTCGCAACCACGTCACGTTCAACTTGATAGGCATCAAAACCCGGCAGAATCGTAATCAGCAAGCGGTGCACTGTATCCCTTTGGTTAAAGGTTTGCCGCAAGGTGGTATGCGGTAAAAAAATTTTATTGAGGTCCCGCTGTGCCCAGTTGTTTAATGCCTGTGGTTTTACTACGCCCACCACTTTGAATTGCACCCCCAGGATTTCAATAGTTTCCCCAACCGCGGGCTCTTTTGCATCGAATAAAACTTTACGAACACGCTCACCAATCACCGCCGTTTTACGCCCGGCCGTAAGGTCATTTACATTGATAAAACGCCCTTCCAACAAGTCGTAGCCTTTAGTGACAAATTCAACGGGCCAAATTCCGGAAATATCAAAGGAATCGTTTTTTACACCATGTTGGGTAAACTGCAGCCCCATACCGTTCCCTGGCGCAACAATATCAATACCGGGGACATCATTGCGTAGTGCGTCTATGTCTGCATCCGTCATGCGCATTGAACGGCCTTTCGATAACCCTTTGTAGGGAAAACTGGTCGGCCGACCAGACCAAATAAAAATCGCATTTTTTACACTCATGTTCGCTTCGGCACCGTTGCGCAAACCATTACCAACACCCACCAGATTCACCAGCATAAAAATACCCCAGAACACCCCGAATGCTGTGAGCAGGGTTCGCAATTTATGGCGCCCGATGCTGTCGAAAATTTCCTGCCACAAGTCAGAATCGAAAATAGCCACAGCTACTCCTCCCTCATCGCTTCAACCGGCATAATTTTCGCTGCTCGCAATGCAGGCGCTAAACCGGCAAGCGCGCCAGCAAGCATTAAAATGGCGAGCGCCTGAGCCGCCAGGTTAAGATCCACTTCGGGTCGCTCAAAAAAACTGGATTGCGCATGACTTGCCCGCATGGCCAGGTTTGCCAGCTCCAGCAAGCCAATCCCCAATACCAAGCCCAAATAACCGGCGACACCAGTTAGCAATACAGACTCCATTAAAATCATACGTACAATATGAAATGGTGTTGCACCCAGCGCTTTACGCACACCAATTTCACGCGTGCGCTCTTTTACCGTAATGATCATAATATTGCTGATTCCAACAATACCAGCGGTGAGCGTTCCCAAGCCGACAATCCAAATAAAACCGCCTATCGCTCGAAAAACCTGCATAATTTTTTCAGTTTGACGCGCATAGTTAAATACCGAAATTGCGCGAACGTCATCAGGAGATATGGTGTGGCGGGCATGCAATAAGGCAACCATGGATTCCTCGAACGATATCGCATCGACGCCGGCCTGAGGTGTTGCGGTAATTAAGCCAACTTTGTTGGCACGCCCAAACGTTTTTTGGAAAGTAGAAAGCGGTATATAGACGCGCTCCGACATACGTCCCTCGCGGGCCTCGTCGTGATAAACACCAATCACCCGTAAAACAATGCCATGAAAAGTGATTTCTTCCCCAACGGGATTTACGGCGTCACCAAACAGACTGGCCTGCACCGCAGTACCTATTAATGCCACTCGGCGCGCTGCTCGTTCATCCAATTTATTTAAGGGACGACCGTAAGGATATTCGATATACTTTTTGATACGAAAGAAATCATCACCCACACCATACACCTCGTAATTAGCTGATTTATTTTTGTAGGCGACATTGATCGTACGCTGCCAATTTATACCGGCGCGATTTTCAGCGGAAATATATTGCAGCCCAGGAATTTCTCGTTCAATCGCAGCGATATCATCTTCCGTAAATTCAATTTGGCGGCCAGGCGGCAAGCCCTTGTAGGGCAACGCAGTACGAAATGCACTGATCCAGATGCTACTGCGGTCATCGCTCCCAAAATTATTATCAGAGGCATTTTCCAAACCACGGCCCGCTCCGAGGAGCAAAATGAGCATAAACACCCCCCAAAATACGCCAAAGGCCGTAAGAAAGGTTCGCAGTTTATTCTCGCGAAGTGTGTAATAAATTTCCTGGAGCCCATCCCAATCCATCGCTAAAGGCACGCACGGTCTTCAATGATTCGGCCGTCCTTTAGGTGAATGATGCGCTGAGTTTGAGCGGCAATATCATCTTCATGGGTAACAATTACAATGGTTTTGCCTTCGCTGTGAATGTCTTTGAAAAGCTGCATCATTTCCGCAGAAGTCGCGCTATCCAAAGCTCCTGTGGGTTCGTCTGCAAGTATCACATTGGGGTTGGTGATTAAAGCGCGAGCCAATGCCACACGCTGTTTTTGTCCGCCAGAAAGCTCTCCAGGCACATGGGTGGCACGATCGGCCAGACCCACACGCTGTAAATATTCCAGCGCGAGCTGATTGCGTTTTTTACGGGGAACTTTCTGGTAGTACAAAGGCAGCGCAACGTTTTCCTGCGCGGTTTTAAAGGGGAGTAAATTAAAGGATTGAAAAACAAAGCCCAGATGATGATTGCGCAACTGGGCGGCTTCTGTTTCGCTCAAGTTACGAATTGATTTGCCCGCCAATTCATAGCTGCCCTCATTATGCTTATCCAACAGTCCCAATATATTCAATAGTGTAGATTTACCGGAGCCTGATGAACCCATGATCGCAACGAATTCCTTTTCTCCAATAAATAAATTTAAATCGCTGAGCACAGTCAGAGTTTGCGAGCCAGTTTTGTAGCTTTTCTGTAAGCCCCTAACGTCAATCATCAACAACTCGCGTAATTGTCCCTGATCTGGGACGAATCTAGTGAATGATTCCGGTGATATTAGCCCAATTTGACCCAAAAAAAAGCCCCAGCTAATGCCAGGGCTTCTGCGGAGTATAAATTTAGGTACTACGGGACAGGCTTTAACGCAACATCATCGACAAGAATCGTTACGCCTTCGTTACCTGCGTAGCCCATCTGGATACGCCCTCTTACCAGATTCACATCTGCAGGAATTTCGACAGACATCGTGATCTCCTGCCACTCGCCTGTTAGAGCAACCTCACCACTGTAGGCGTAACCCGTGTAGGGATTGACCGGCAGCGAAACGCTTGCCTGTACCGAGGAACCGACAGGGCCTTTTACCCACGCCGTAAACGTGTACATCTGTTCGCTGATCACAGGAATGCTGTCAGGCCCTGCCTCGATATCCCAGGCATTACCACCCAAGCCGGAAACATTGGCCTGGTAGGCAAAGCCACCGCTATGTGTATCTGTTGTGTTTAGCTCGAAGGTTGCTGTACCACCATAGCCACTCCATCCGGTCATAGCGCCCTCTTCCAAACCGCCATTTAAGATCAATGTTTGTGGAGCTTTGGGGCCAATAAGAGTTACATCGTCGATGTAAATCATGGCTCCCGCATTACCGGCATAATTGAAGTGGAATGGCAGTCTCGCTTGAGCTGCTGTAGGAGTAACATCCATTGTTATTTCCTGCCAAGCACCTGTGAGCGCAGTTTCCCCACTGTAGGCATAGCCGGTATAGGGATCGACAGGTAGAGAAGCCGTTGCTTGAATAGAGGCCCCGACTGGCCCCAAGACCCAAGCAGAGTAGCTGTAAACCTTGTCAGCAATGACTTCGCTGTTAACAGGGCCGCCTTCAATGCCCCAGGCATCGCCACCGGTGGTAGTCAATGTAGCCAGGAACGAATTGTTTCCGCTATGCGCCTCAGCATCGCTCACTGCGAACTCTGCATCACCGCCGTATGCGCTCCAATTTGCAGCAGCACCACCAGCGGTGTCAGCTTCGAGACCGGAGTTCAATACAACATTCACAGGGGCATCGAGACCGATAAGCTCTACATCATCGATCAGAATAACCGTGTTTGCATTGCTGTCATAATTGAAATGGAACGGCATGCGGACAGACGTAACATCTTCTGGGATTTCTACCGCAAAGGTGACCCGTTGCCAGCTGTCGGTAATTGTAATATCTCCACTATTGGCAAACTCTGTATAGGGCGAATCTGGTAGAGAAACTGTGCCTTTGGTCGTTGCCCCAGGCGTACCCTTAACCCATGCGGAGTAAAGGTATGTTTGGCCAGCAGTAACGCTAACAGGATTAGGACCACCTTCAATACCCCAAGGGTCTCCCCCCGCTGTGGTTAATGTTGCTTCAAAACACTTACTGCCGCTATGAGCATCGGTATCGATAACCTGGAAGGTAGCATCTCCGCCATAAGCGGCCCAGCCACTTGCTTGCCCACCAACGGTATCGTCTTCGAGGCCGCTGTTGGCCACAAAATTGCCGGCGGGAGGACCAATTAGACGCACTTCATCGATCAGTATTTCGGTACCTGCGTTGGTATCGTAATTGAAGTGGAAAGGCGCACGAACTTCGCGAACATCTTCCGCAATTTCAAGCTCAAAAGTAATGTTTTGCCAGTTGCCATCTAAAGTGATATCTCCGGAATTTCCGAATTCTGTATAGGGAGATTGTCCAAGAGATACCGTTGCTTTCGTGGTCGCTCCAGCTGTGCCTTTTACCCAAGCTGAATAGACGTAGGAATTTCCAGGAATCACAGGTATACCTGCAGGACCACCTTCAATACCCCAAGGGTCTCCACCGGCGGTAGTCAGTGTCGCTTTAAAAGATTTTGCGCCCATGTAGGCATCTTCATCGGTAACAGCAAACGTCGCATCACCACCATAGGCATTCCAACCGCTCGCGCCCATACCAACAGTATCGTTTTCGAGGCCACTGTTCGCGATTACATTAGCTGCTGGAGCTTCAGGCGGTGGTTCAGGAGTAGGAAGCGGGCCATCACCTTGGTACGGGTAGGCAGCTACATTATCGATAAACAAATAATGTTGCGGAATGCCATCGCCATACAAATCTTCATTGAAAGTCGGGCTTTCAGGATTCGCATTTTCAGGCTTCTCAAATGCAAAATTGAATCTCACACCGTAGCTAACGACATTTGACAAGTCGAAACCGGCATCTTCATCGTCTGGAACAGCTTCGAATCCAATTTCGATTCCTAAATTGAACCAAGTACCATCGCGGCCTACCGGGGTCTCCTGGCTTCTTAACCATTTGTTGCTTGCGCTACCTTGATCAAAGGAGTTCAACCAGCCGGACCCTGTGCCCATATCTTCCAACATGGCGCGATTGCCATCGACATCTATGAGGATATATTGGGTTCCCAGGTGATGCGCCGATTCTGGTGAGCCCCAAGGGCTTTGCAGTTGCGACTCGGGATAGAAGATCGACATGTAGATTGTGCCTGAACGCAAATCCATGGGCTCATCCATGGTGACGTAGGCTTCAACGTAATCCCAGTTGTTGCCGGTCCAGGTGTCTTGCGCTCGATGGTTGGGGTCTTGCCCCCACCATGGCTTAATACCGAGGGCTTTTTCGCGGTCGTGATAGTAAAGTTCTGAATCTTCTTCACCGCGTTTTTCCCATTCGACTGTCCAGTCTGCGAGCTCAGCTTCAGACTCAAAAGTGTATTGGTATTGAACGTCGTCGGGTTCAGGCGTCGGTGTCGGGGTGGTAATAATCACCGTGCCATAATCAAGATCTTTGCCACCGCCACACGCGGAGAGCATTGCTACAGCGCAGCTCAGCAATAGATATTTCTTAAACATTTATCTAGCCTCGTTATAGATTATTGTTTATTTATATGAGTGCAATATAGTTAGCTTTTTGTATTTTTTGTACTTCGCGCAATCACGAAGCTGCTTAGCTACTGGCCTTATTTTTGGCCCGATGAGCCTTAGCGACTCATACGAAAGTTATTCCAGCGCCCAAAGTTAGAACTTAGGCCTAGTATTGTCAACGATTCTTTCAGATATCCGGCGCCTCGTAAAGCATCTGATTATTTGCCGTGAGGGTGGACAACCACGCCAATTACAGGGCTTTTAAAGTAAATTCCCAGAATACCAATCGTTTAATTGCAATAAGCAAACACACATTGTTAATGCAGTCGCTTAATGATAGACAATGGAGAGAATTTACGAAGGATGATGTAAACAATTGTGGACTAAGGGCAGACCACAACACTGGCTGCCCTTGAAGAAAGGTAGGCTTAATTACCCGTTAAGCCGTCGGCAAAACCCTGAAGTGCAGGTTTCGCTGAAAAATCAGCGTTAAACAGTAAACCAAATTCCGGGCGACCACGATGATCTGTTAGCCAGCTATCAGCATCCGTAATGCCCCACACGGTAATACCACCCCGTTGTGCCGCTGGCACAGCACTGAGGTAGGCCGCCACAATTTCCTGATAACGCTGCATTATTGCAATGTGCAACTCACTGGTGGCTTCCGATATCTGATCATTATCGATCGCGGTACGCGACACATCCAACTCACTGATTTTGACTTTCAGTCCTGTAGCGGCCATTTGTGTCAAGGCGGAGGTGATGTCGGCAATGCTGGGGAAATCAATTCTTACGTGTCCCTGAAAGCCAACCCCATCAATGGGTACGCCATCGCTGATCATCTGTTGTACCTTCGCCAGTACCGCTGCGAATTTAGCGCCATTGTTCATTAGGTTGTAATCGTTATAGTAAAGATCGACACTCTCTGAGGCGGCGTTATCTGCCGCGTAAAAAGCGAGGTCAATGTAGTTACTGCCCACCCCGCTGTACCAAATAGTGTCTCGCAGTTCACTGGGGTTGCCATCGGTGAAAGCTTCGTTGACCACATCCCAACTGCGCACCAAGCCCGGGAAGCCAGACTCGAAATGTCCCACAATACCTGCGATGTGCGCTTCCATCATCGCCTGCCAGTCACCGCTATAGCTTTCCATCCAAGAAGGAATCTGACTGTGCCAGACGAGCGTGTGTCCATGCACTCCCAATGCCTCAGCAGTCGCGTAGCTGAGCAACTCGTCGGCATCATCAAAGAAGTAGGTGTTTTCCTCAGGATGCAGTGCATTGGGCTTCATAATGTTTTCAGCAGTAATCTCGCTGAAATGCGTTTCCACAATGCTTTGCCGCTCACTGCTGTCTATAACTGACTTACTGGAGCTTCCTGCGGGCACTGCGACGCCAATGGGGAAATCTGCAAGCGCATGCAGGTTGCTCACTGTTACTTCCGGCGTTGGCTCAGGCGTGGCTGTGGGTTCTGGCGTGGCTGTGGGTTCTGGCGTGGCTGTGGGTTCTGGCGTTGCCGTAGGCGGCAACGTGGGTATCGTTGTAGGCGCCAAAGTTGGCACTACGGTGGGTTCCAGCGTTGGCTGAGCTGTTGGCTGTGGAGTTGGGCTATTATTCGAGGAACTATCACCACCACAGGCCGACAGGCCCAGTACACATGCAACGAGAAATAATGGGGCTAAAAGCGATTTCGCCATTAATTGAGTACTCCGGGAAACTACAAAGACCTGGACCAGCCAGCATGCTTTAACTTTAGCTGGGCATGGCGCACAAATCCACAGGTTATTTTTTGAGCATCCTCGCATACGGCGAAGCTATGGTCAATCGAACTATAAACCGCCTTTTATTCCATGAGTGAATCACCGGCCGGTGATTCCAATCTTGTATACTACGCCAAGTTATCGCTGCGTTTTGGGAGTATCGCATCTGAGCCCGACCAACGGTGTGAAGCCCAGACAAACTGCGACGCAGCGTAACTTAGTCACTCTGCCCAGTAGTTAAGGATAGACCTTCCACCTGAGGTCAGTTGGTCTAGGCTTGTGGGCAACAACATCGCGAATCGACTCTAAAAACAATGAATACACGCATGCTCAAGGAGCCCACACATGGCCGCTAAAACGAGTGCCAGGTCTGCACTGTTCACTTTTTTTATTACGCTCACCACGCTGTTACTTTGCACTTCGCCCAGCCAAGCTTCGCTGGGTGAACCCAGTTATGTGAGCACGGCAGCCAAACGAGGTTCTCTACCCCTGGTCGACAAACAAGGCACCGCCACACTCTATATCGATAGCCATGATTACAAAGGTGCCATTCGCGCTCTCGGCGATCTGCAAAGTGATATCGAGAAGGTAACCGGTAAGCGACCAGAGCTGGTAAACGCACCCAGCGCTTTGGGTAAATTCGCAGTGATCGCCGGCACTATTGGAAAAAGCCCAGTCATCGACCAATTGATCGCCAACAAGCTAATCAAACCCGGGCGAATTGCCGACAAATGGGATGCTTATCACCTCGAAGTGGTAAACAGCCCCTTGCCAGGTGTCGATCGCGCTCTCATTATTGCCGGCGCTGACAAACGCGGCACGATTTACGGTATTTATGATGTTTCCGAACAGATCGGCGTTTCGCCCTGGTACTTCTGGGCAGATGTGCCCGTTAAAACCCAAAAAAGCCTGTATATCCTGGGCGGCACCCGCGTGCAGGACGCACCCAAAGTGCAATATCGCGGTATTTTTCTCAATGATGAAGCGCCAGCCCTCAGCAGTTGGGTTAACGAAAATTACGGCAATTACAATCACGAATTTTACGTAAAAGTATTTGAATTGCTGCTGCGTCTTAAGGCTAACTTCCTGTGGCCCGCGATGTGGAACAACGCCTTCGCCGACGACGATCCACAAAATATGATTCTCGCCGATGAGTACGGCATTGTAATGAGCACCTCGCACCACGAGCCCATGATGCGTGCCGACAAGGAATGGAACCGGCACGGTAAAGGGGTCTGGGAATATTCCTCCAACCCGAAAAACCTTTACGACTTCTGGGTCGATGGTGCCAAGCGCAATAAGGATTACGAAAGTATCTTCACCCTTGGAATGCGCGGTCAGGAAGACAAACCCATGAGCGAGGGCGAAAATATTGAACTGCTCGAAACCATCGTGCACGATCAGCGGGAAATTCTCGCCAAAGTGTTTGATGATCGCCCGCTGGACACCGTGCCGCAGGTCTGGTGTCTCTACAAAGAAGTACAAGCTTACTACGAAAAAGGCATGCGCGTGCCCGACGATGTCATCCTGCTGTGGACTGACGATAACTGGGGCAATATCCGCCGCCTGCCCACCCCCGCAGAGCGCAATCGTAAGGGCGGCGCTGGCGTTTACTACCATTTCGACTATGTCGGAGGTCCGGTTTCCTACCGCTGGATCAATAACAGCCCCATCGCCAAAGTCTGGGAGCAAATGAACCAGGCTTATCGCTACCAGGCCAATAAAATCTGGATTACCAACGTCGGCGACCTGAAACCCATGGAGTTCCCCACCGAATTTTTCCTGCGTATGGCGTGGGACCCGGAGCGTTGGCCACAAACACGTCTGCAGGAATTCGGAAGATTGTGGGCCGCACGAGAATTTGGCGAGCAATACGCCGAAGAGATTGAAGCACTCATCTCAGGGTACACCCGCCATAGCGGTCGCCGAAAACCTGAGTTGGTACGACCCGACACCTACAACCTTACCAGTTACAATGAAGCCGACCGCATAGGAGCTGAGCTCAAAGATCTTGTGGCGCGCGCAGAAGCTCTGGAAAAGAAAATTCCCGAGAGCCAGAAAAGCGCTTTCTTCCAATTAGTGCTACACCCTGTCAAAGCGACAGCAACCGTGACATTGCTGAATATCGCAGTCGGTAAGAACCGTTTGTACGCCAATCAGAGCCGCAGCAACGCCAACGATTACGCGGAACTGGCACGTAGCTATTTCGAACAAGATGCCATGCTCAAGGAGCGCTACCACAGCATCAACAATGGCAAGTGGCGCCACTTTATGAATCAGTCACACATCGGTTACACCAACTGGAATAACCCCGAAGGCGATCAAATGCCCGTCACCTACGATTATCAACCCGGTGACTATGCTGAAATGAGTGTTGCCGTTGAGGGAATGCCAGAGAACTGGCCAGATGCCGGTGGCCAGACACTGTACTTTGATCAAAACGGCAAAGCTCAGCGACTATTGGAAATCTATAACCGCGGTACGAAGCCGTTTAACTTCACACTCACCCCCACTGAGCCGTGGATCAAACTGAGCCGTACCGAAGGCGAAATTGATGGTACCCAGAAGGTCGTGGTGAGCATTGACTGGAAACGACTCCCCGAGGGCGAATCAATCGGCACCATCCAAGCCAAAGGCCCCAGCTGGAACCGCGCACGAGTGAAGGTACTTGCCTTCAAACCGGATCAACGCCTGCGCAAAAAGGCGAAAGGCTTTTTGGACGCCGATGGATACATATCCATCGAGGCGGCCAATGCCAGCCGTGGCAAGGGCAGCTCCGGTATCGCCTGGACGGAAATCCCCATGTATGGCCACACCCAGAGCGGTATGACGCCTTTGCCCGTGACCGATCAAGTATTCGAAGACCCGGCACAAGCCCCCTATCTTGAATACGACGTCACCTTTTTCCACAGTGGCGAATTCAATCTTCATGTAGCACTGGCACCCAGCTGGCCGATATTCCCCGGCCGAGGTTTGCGCTACGCCATTGCCGTTGGCAATGAAACACCGCAAATCGTCGACTTCCTTTCTGATTTCGACGGTACGGACGAAGTCTGGGACCAAGTGGTTTCCTATAACCGCCGTGTGAGCACCACACAACACAGCATCGCCAAACCTGGGCGAAGTACCATTCGTGTCTATATGGTCGACCCCACGGTGACCTTCCAGAAAATTGTGATGGATACCGGTGGTTTGCTCAGCAGTTATCTCGGGCCAGAACAAAGCCCACGCAAATGAGTACCAGGCACTAATCTCCAGACCGTCATCCCGGCAATGAGCTACAGTTTAAGGACACCCCGCAATAAGCCTAAAACTGTAGCTCTACCATGGCCGATAAAGTTCTCGTCATTGAAGACACCCGTTCGTTCTCGGGCATTTTGAAAAAAATGATAGAGAGCAGCCACGGATTCGACGTCGATATCGTCGAAACCCACGCAGCCGCTACAGAGGCACTTGCTAACAATGCCGCACAATATTTTGCGGCAATTATCGACCTCCACCTACCAGACGCCCCGAGCGGCGAAGCGGTTGAACTAGTAGTGGAAAAAAATATTCCCGCAGTAGTGTTCACGGCCATGAGCGATCGCTCACTCGAAGAAGATTTATGGTCGCGAGGAATTTCAGATTATGCCCATAAATCCGGCGCCTACAGTTTGGAATATGTGGTTTGGGCGATTCAACGACTCTACAAAAACCGTGATGTTCATGTACTTGTGGTCGACGACTCCATGGTTGCGCGACGTACCGTAGCAAAACTCTTGCAACGCCAGAACTATCAAGTGCACCCAGCAGCCAACGGCGACGACGCGTTAACGATCATCGAACAACACCCCGAAATCAGCATCGCCATTGTCGACTGTTTTATGGAAGGGATGGACGGTTTGCAACTCACCAAGTTTTTACGGGAAATGAAAAGCACAGGCGAGTTGGAAATTATTGGTGTCTCAGCCCAGGGAGGCCAGGCGTTATCGGCACAATTTATTAAGACGGGGGCCAACGATTACCTGGTGAAACCATTTGTACCCGAAGAGCTGATTTGTCGGGTTAACCGCTGCGCCGATCGCATCGAAAGTTATATCAACCAGAAACAATTGAACGAAGCGAAAAACCGCTTGTTGGGCACCGCCGCACACGATATTCGCGGCCCCCTCGCCGCCATTAAAACTGCGTCAAGTTTAATTATAAATCAGCAAAGCGACAATAAACGAATTCAACGCGCCTCGGAAATGATTTACAGCAATAGTACAGATCTTATCGAATTGCTGGAAAGTTTGCTGGATGTCTCTGCCATTGAGAGCGGTAAAAGTGCCCTGCACATCAGCGTGGCGAATTTAACCCAGATTCTCGAAGAGCGGCTCGAGCTATACGGCGATGAAGCGCAAAAGAAATCGATCGCCTTCGACATACAGCAGCTCGACAATGTCGACGTACAATGCGACCCGTTAAAAATAAAACAGGTTATCGATAACCTACTGAGCAATGCTATAAAATACTCACCATCTGGGCATAATATTCGCGTTGCACTTACTCTTGAAAATAAATTGGCTCTACTTTGTGTTACAGATCAGGGGCCGGGAATTACTGTTGCCGATCAGAAAAATTTATTTAAGCCTTATGCGACACTCAGCAACAAGGCCACTGCCGGTGAAAAACAAACGGGGCTCGGTCTCGCTATTACAAAAAAAATTATCGAAGCCCATGGCGGCCAAATTTATTACCAGAGTAACCAAGGGGGTGGCTCCCAATTTTTTGTGCAGTTGCCGTTACACCAGCAGGGATGAGCTTTTATGCGCGACAACATTCCTTATGGAACCCTTAAAATTGATCAACTTGGCAGCATCAGTTGGCTCGATAACTACGCCCGCGTTTTGCTCAATCTCGATGAAACAGAAAGTTCGACCCAGCTGGGCGAACTTGTGCAACTCGCCGGAGAACTGGCCCTCGACGAATACTTAAAAAACGTATTGGAAGCGGCCAGTTATAAAAATGCCGAAAGCGCAATATTAATCCACCCTAAAAGCGCGCCTTCAGAAACACTCATGCTCTCTGTATGGCAAAACAGTGAATTGCCTGAGGAGCTTATTTGCCATATCGCCCCTGCTTACGACGCTGATGTGGAAGAAATTAACGATCCACAAAATCTGTTAACCATTATCGGAGAACTGCAAAAAGATTACATTGCAGACAAGGGCGCGTTTTATGTGTTTGGCCGTGCATTGAAGGCGCTATTGAATATTAGCAACAGTGAGTATGGCTTTATTGGCGATATACTGCTGGACAGCAACGGCGAACGCTTTCTAAAAACCCGCGCCATTACCAATATTGCTTGGAATGCCGAAACACGAGAGTTCTATAAGAAACACGCCCCCAGTGGAATGGCATTTTACAATCAGAACACCCTGTTTGGCGCCACGGTAAAAAGCGGCAAGCAGCTTATCAGTAACGCGCCGCAAAACCATCCCGCAAGCGCCGGAATACCCGATGGACACCCCGGTTTGCACGCGTATATGGGGCTGCCGATATTCAGCGGCGATGAGTTTGTGGGAATTGCCGGGCTTGCGAATCGCCCAGGTGGCTATGACGAAAATCAGGCACAACAACTGCGGCCACTGCTCAATACCCTGGGCATGCTAATCACGGCCTATCACAACGAACAAAAACGTAAAAAAGCGGAAGCTGAGTTGGCCACCAAAGTCTACGAACTGGATCGCGCCAATAAAGCCAAGAGCCGCTTTTTCGCCAGCATGTCACATGAATTGCGTACTCCACTAAATTCCGTGCTGGGGTTTTCCCGCAGACTCTACAAAAGCCTGGACAGTGCATTTACCGATCGCGATCGCAATGCCATGGAGTCTATTATCCGCAATGCGCAACACCTTTCGGCCATGATAGATGATGTGTTGGATCTTTCAAAAATGGAAGCTGGCCACATGACCTTCAAGCGCTCGCAAATTCCACTGCACAGCGTACTCAAAGACGCCGTAGCGAATATTCAAGGTATGACACAAAACCACGGAGTGGTAATCACCGACATAACACACAACGATTTGCGGGAAATGATGGTATGGGTTGACGAGAGACGTACCCTGCAGGTGGTACTCAATTTGCTGTCCAACGCGATCAAATACGGTGGCGGCAATGCTGTGGAAGTTAGCTTGGAAATCACCCGCCCAGGGGAAATCGCATTGGTGGTGAGTGATCAGGGGCCTGGAATAAAACAAACTGCCAAACAGATGTTGTTTCAGGATTATTCGCGATTACTCGCTTCTAGCCACAGTGGCATTGAAGGTACTGGCTTGGGATTGGCCTTGGTCGCGGAAATTACGCAACAAATGGGCGGGCGCAACTGGGTAAATACCGCGCCAGGCGAAGGAAGCCGCTTTTATGCGGCTTTCCCGATACTCGATAAACACACTTGGGCGATTTAAAAGCCGTCGTCACCTTCCAGCGTGCGTCTGGCCAAGTCTTCCGGCGTTTTTTCCTGCCAGGTTTGCATATGATGCTGCTGCTTTTCTTTCACACTGTCTTTGTTGGCTTCGTACCAGGCTTTGGCAGCAGCTGATAACTCCACCAGTGTGGTTTCAGTTTTCCATTTTTTAAATTCCGGTGACTGGCTGCTGAAATCAGCGTCGGCGGCGGCCTTGATGGGCCACAGCGAAAAACGCGCTTTCCAGGCGCCCATACGAGGCGTCGCAATCGCATAATAGGTTTTACCTGCGGCCAGGTCGGCAGCCATAAAATCCGCAGCCTCAGACACTACCATGAATAAATGCTCACCAGGTGCGACTGCATGAGCCAGCTTGGTACCATTGTTTAAAATACCGAGAAATTCCGGTTCGCCATTGGTGACATCGTAGATTGATGCGCTTATCGCACTACCTACGAAACTGGAGCGCAAAAATACCACCTGGGCTTAATCGGCGGCAGGCGCTTCCATAACTTGTTTTGAAGCCACGATCATTGGGTTGGAACCGCACCCGACTAAGACCAGTGCAGCCAAAAGGCATAGCAATTTTTTCATTATTTTTCCCTCATCTTTTATTTTTAACGACTAAAAGTATTTTGGCGCACCGTTAAATTTGTTTAAATAGCACCCAAACAGCAATAATAAAACTACCGCTATGAATCCAAAAATACATCTGCTAGCCGCAATACTGCTGCCTATTTTACTCAACAATTGTGGCAAAAACGTACCCGGTGAAGCACCACCACACACGCCCCATGCCACACAATTTTTAAATGCGCCTCTCATAGAAACCATCAACACCGCGAACCCCTCCGCGCGACAATTCGGCGAACGGCTTTATATTTACCCCTCGCACGACAGTGCCTCCCCCAACAGTGCGTCCAGCAGCTCGGTTGATTACCACGTATTTGCGCTGGATGACATAAACGGCCCGATTTCAGACCTGGGCCCGGCGCTGCACATCGGTGAAATACCCTGGGCCAAGCAACAACTTTCCGGGCCCGACACTGTAGAAAAAAACGGCAATTTTTATCTCTATTTTGCGGCCCAGGATGATAAAGACATTTTTCGAATTGGCGTTGCCATCGCAGATAAACCCGAAGGCCCCTTCACACCCCAAGAGACACCCATCACCGGCACTTACAGCACTGATCCCAGCGTGTTTCAAGACGACGATGGTGCTTTCTACTTATACCTGGGCGGCATAGGCACCGGGCAGCTGCAACGCTGGCAAGGGAATTCTTACAACACCACAGATGGCTACCCCGCTGACAATTCCCCCACCTTGTTGCCGCGTATCGCGAAACTCGGCGACAACATGATAAGCCTGCAGCACCCGCTCACCGAGGTACCCTTGCTGGATGAAACTGGAAACCTCATTAATTTTGGTGATAAAGCCCGTCGCTTCGCGAGCGCACCCTGGGTGCACAAAAACCAGGGGGTTTATTACCTGAGTTGGTTTAGTGGTGAGAGCGGGTTACTGCAATACGCAACAAGTGATAACCCCTACGGCCCTTTTCATTGGCGAGGGCGTTTGATGGAACCGGTGTATGGCACGGGTAATCATCATGCGATCGTGGCTTATAAGGGCAAGTGGTATGTGTTCTACCACGACGCTTCGCAAACGGGCCAGGACCAGCTGCGCTCGGTAAAAGTCACAGAACTCAGCCACAATCCCGATGGCACTATCACTACCATCGACCCGTATCTGGGAGATTAGAAGCGCATTAGCGACTATGCTTAAAAAACACTTGTTTATGAGAGTTTATTCAACACACTAACGGAGGCACACACATGACTCGCTTCAAACTGTCTGGGGTGTTAACAGGAGCTTTAACACTGCTGGGGCTTTTACTCAGTACTGCCAGTAACGCAGCCGATACAACACAAGGAAGCGAACTCAATCCCGCATTTTTTTATTACTACAACGGTAAAACCGTCGGTTACCGGGGCTTTTCCGTGAGCGACCCCGACGACTACAGCGGTGTCAGCGCAAAAGATTTCGCCGCTATATCCAAGGGCAAGAAAGTCAGCATGCAGCCCACCGACTACAAAGCTAAAGGGGATGCCATTCAGGTCACCTGGGCACGCAAAAAGAAAAAAGGAGGCCTAGCGCTCAATGGCCCGGCGGTAGACCTCAGTAAATACAAAGACCTCACCGCCCTGGCATTTGAAGTAAAAGTGGATAAGCCCCCATCAACAGACGTGCAACTTGGAATGGATTGCGGCTGGCCATGCCGAGCCGAAGTGAGTATTGGGCGGCAGTTGAGGGATTTTAAAAAGGGGGAATGGTCGCTTATGTGGATGCCACTCAACTGCTTTAAGTCCAATAATTTTGACCTCAGCAAAATCAGCGGTCCTTTCCTGTTGAACAGTGACGGCAAAATGGAATTGTCCATTGCGAATATTCGCTTGGAGCGCTTGCCAGAAGGCTTTAAGGGTTGCAGCGAGGAGTAGCTTCCCCGGCCCGATCAAATCATGTCTTGCCGTAAACGAGGGAGGGTCTGTCTTGGGCCTTCCCTCGCAAGCTCATCAGTGCATATTGAATGCTCACAATCGCACGAAGCTTAAGAAATTAGACGCAGCCAAAGCGCCTACTGGCTACAAATTATTCTGTTCCAGCAAACGAGTGTGCACGTCACCCACTTCCGGGGCGTAGCAACCTCGTGTGGCTTCATAGTGACGATTAAACACAGTGAAGTAATCCAACAGAGTATGTGATTGTTGCTGTTCGCCGGCGAGTTCCAAACAAAGTGCCGCCGCCTCGGCGGTGGCGAGCTGATACGCATGGGCAGATTTTCTAACCGCGTAGCCGCGCAACAAGGTATCAGGGAGCTTCAGGCGAGGCACCTCATCCAGCCAGCGGCTTAGGGTAATCATGCGACGTGCCTGCTTCCAGGTGCCATCCAACAAAATGAAGCTGTTAATTTTTCGGGTCGTTTCGAGATCTGTGGTCGCGAGTTGCGGACCGTTTTCGTCGGGAAACACGATACAGCACTGTCGCTCATCCGCAGCCAGTAATTGCAACAAGCCAGCTTCTGGTTCGGTACGGTGCCAACAACTCACATGGGTTTGTTGCGGCAACACCTCGGCTATTAAACGCCCGGTATTAGTGGGTTTAAACACTTCATTGCGATGCAACAGAAGCACAAATTCACTGCGTGACTGCAACTGCGGCCGGAACCGACATACACAAGCGTAATCTGCCAGCTGGCAGGTTGCACAGCGCACAACCGATTTGCCGCGCGCACGAAATTCACGCGTGGCCTCGGCAATGCGCTTAGCGCGTAACTGCTGAAAATTCAGTAACAAGATCAGATCCGGTCAGGGAATTCATCGTTACGCTGTAACCAGGCAATCGCCGCAATTTTATCAGTACGGTTAAACGCCTTAATAGTTAACCCGGGAATTAATTTACCTTCCCACTCACTGATGGTTTTCAACCATGTTTCGTCTGAAAGCACAGCAGCACGTTTGAATTTCCGAATAAAGCGCAGCATTTGCGGAAAGCGTGACAGCTCTACCGCCACAGCGCCCAAGGAAGGCAGGTTGTATTCAATCACCTCAAACAACATGCCGCCGTTTTCGATGCCCTCAGCACTTTCCACCAGGGTATCCAATGCGACACGCATACCGTCGCTATCGAGTTTACCACTCATAGCGATATCCAATCTGTCGTCTGCGACGCGCTCTACAGTCAGCATTTCAGTGCTCCCATTCACCGCTTAAGAAATGCCAATCACTATCCACCGAACAGAGCGCGCTTGCAAGTTGCCCATGCCTGGCCCAGCGCTACAACCCTGCAGCAACATCCAAAGTACACGGCTCCGCAGAATTGAGGCAGCTCAAGTTCACTTGCTCTCCCAAATCTTCAAGCCACATCATCACGCGTTTGTCGGCGACACGCGCCCGCGGCACATAGGTATGCCTGGCCCGCAAGTGAACCCGTTGATCAGACTGAGCACTGGCAATAATGGTGCTCTGGTAACCGAGATTTATATCCTGCGGAAGTACCAACTGAATATTATGATCGCCCGGTTCGACACGTACACCCTCGTCGCTGCCAAGTTGTGAATAGGGCTGGCCGTTGATCTTGGTAAGAAGCGCTGAATCAGAGTGAGTCGCAATCACCGCAACGTTGGAATCCGGCTTCTGAGGTCCGTTGAACAGGGTTTTCAGCTTGGGTGTTTTAAGTTGAGAGCAGCTGCAACACGCGGCAGCCAATAGAAACGCAATAACAATCTTCATGCTGTTTTTGCTCAAGTGGAATCGGAGGTGGAGATATAAGACGCCAACCACAAACCGACAAGGGGACTCAGGATAAGCGGTCGCCTAATCAGGATAAGTGGTAATATGCGTCACTTTTGTGACAGACACGACATTACCTTGTATCCCGATCGCAACCGATCGCCTGTTTGCACCCTCAATCCGAGCTCTACTAACCCGTAATCACTATCAAGCGAATCGCAGAGAGCTGCAAATGGGTGTGTGCTGCCAGTGCTTCACAAACCGCATCGCGCTTGCCCTCTAAAATACTGATTTCACCGATTCCCACCGCAGAGTTGGTATGCGCCAGGTTGCGCAGACGCGATATTTCACCCTCATAATGCTGTCGGGCATGTCGCACCGCTTCATCAAGTAAGGCCTGCTTGCGCTCGGCGGCAAATTGCTCGGCCTTGTGGTACCAGCTGCTGATTTCATCTTTTTTGGATTTCACCACATCGCGCGCGAGGTGCTTTTTCACCGATTGGATATTCTGCTGCAGGCTGTCTTCGGGCAAAAGTGGCGATAGGTCTTTATCGCTGATATCCAACACTAGGGTTCGCACCGAATGGCTACTTAAAAACGGCATGCACACCGCAGCCTGCTTGGATTGCACCACCATGTCGAAACACACTTCCAGCAGACAGTGGCCCGCGGGTAATTGGCGGCTGGGCAGGGTGGCGACCGAAGCAGCGCCCAGGTCGGAATGATGCAACATCTCCCACAAGCCGGTGATGAACACTGCATCCCAACTCATAAACATCACGTCTTCACGATGGTTGGCGATTTCGCGGGAGAAGGTAATTTCAGCGCCTTCCGGTGGAATCCCAGGGAGTGCCGGTACCAGCATTTTGTCGGAAGGAATAAGACTGTAGATCCCGTCGTGGGTGGCTTCGAAATGGAAGTTGAGCAGATCAGACGCGGCCTCCACCAATTCAAGCGGTGTGGTTTGCTCGAACAGTGCCAACTGGCCTGCCAGTTCGTCTGCAAAGGGCTGGCGACAACTGTTCATTTCCAGCAGTGCGTCGCGCCCCGCCTGAATACTGGCCTGAAGGCGTTTCACCTGATCGCGGGTTGCTTTCACCAACTCATCGTTAATTACGGCCTCGCTGAAAAGAGTTTCTACATCCCTCTCAAGTGAGAGGGTATCGGCCAACACCGTATCGTGCACGGTTCCAGCCGCCGGATTTTGCTGCTCAATACACGCCAGTACATCGTGATACCAACGCAGCTGCAACGCGGCGCGCGAGTGTGGCGCGTAGGGTATGTGGATGTGCACATCGCGGCTCTGTCCGATGCGGTCGAGACGACCTATGCGCTGCTCCAAGAGGTCGGGGTGATCCGGCAAATCGAGACACACCAGATGGCAACTGAACTGAAAATTGCGGCCTTCACTGCCAATTTCAGAACACAGTAACAACTGACTGCCCTGGTCACCATCGGCGAAATAGGCTGCGGCCTTATCCCGTTCGATAAGGTTTTGCTCTTCATGAAATAAAGCGGCGTCGATACCATGCTTTTGCCACAAGTAATTTTCACAATCTTTTACCTGCTCAATCGACTGACAGATAACCAGGATTTTTTCATCCGGATTTAGTCGCGCAAAACCAGCCAGCCACTCAAAGCGCGACACCCAACTGTCGTCAGCGAGTTCGTGGGGTATCGCTTTACGACTGGGAAAACCACTGATAGCAGAGCGCACGTTGCGAAACATCACACGCCCCACACCGTGGCAGTCCAGGAGCTGATCGATGAGCTCTTCGTCACTGAGCTCGGCGTCGAGCTTAAATTCAGCAATTAATGCATCGCGCCCTTCAGGCAAGGCGCGAATACGCCGGTTCAACGATTGGTAATGCTGCTCCTGTTGGTGCAGCGTTGTGAGGCTGGTGAATTTAGCCGGGTCGAGCAATTGCAGTCGCGCGAAATGACTCTCAGCGCCGAGTTGCTCGGGCGTTGCGGTTAGCAGCACCAAATGATCGCTGGTCGCGGAAAGCCCCTGTAAACAGGCAAAGGCTTCGGTTTCCGGGGCGATGTGATGTGCTTCGTCGACGACAGTGATATCAAACTCGGCTTGCTGTAATTGTTGCGATAGGGCCTCGACCTGCGAATGGGGCACGATGTGTATCTGACCGCTGCTGAAGTCATGCTCACTGTCACTGTATAACGCAGGCATTTGACCAAACTTACGAACCAGTTCCACCAGCCACTGCACCTGCAGCGCGTCCGGCACCAAAATTAACGCACGCGCCACGCGCTCAAACTTGATGAGACGGCTGAGAATCATGCCTGCCTCAATGGTTTTCCCCAAACCGACCTCGTCTGCCAGCAGCACGCGTACTTTTTCGTGTTCGCAAGCTGTCCATGCCACATAAAGCTGATGCGGAATGAGCGTGGCGCGTACACCAAGTAACCCGCCCAAACGTGACTGCCAGGTTCTGCTTATTGCGTCGTCCAACTGACGGCGAAAATAGAACCACTTGGGCGCGTCCAGTTGCCCCGTCAGTAAACGCACCAGAGGTTGGTGAAGACTCACTTCCGCCGCGAGCATAGTCTCTGGTATTAGGCGCTCGTCGCTGAGTTCGTAAATCAACAAGCCGCTTTGCTCGTGTACCCTTGCAACCACGCCGCTCGTGCCATCGGCGAGATTTATCGAGTCTTCAACGGAATAGTGAATACGGGTGAGTGGAGCTTGCGCGGTGGCATAGTTGCGTTCACATTCTGCCTGGGGGAAAAAAATACTTACGGTACGTGCCTGTACGCCGGTAACCACACCCAAACCCAATTCGGGTTCGGAATCGACTACCCAGCGCTGACCCTGTACAAATTCGGACATAGTAACCAGCCTGCAAACTGGACCTGCCTAAGACGTGACTCCTTGCGATAGCAAGCTGACACTGCAGGCCCTAATAATTGGGGCCGCCATTGTACGGAATTTACAAGCAATTTGTAGCCGCGCGAATCAATGCGAGTTTGGCACTGCGGCTCAGCGCTTTAATTTGCGCTTCACGCCGACACGCGGCAGAGCGCGACTGGGCGGGTTCACAGAAAACCAGGCGCACTGGCTGACGTGCACGGGTATAGCGCGCCGCCTGCTTGTCGCTGTTGTGCTCAACTTCGCGCCTTTGTGGTTCGGTGGTGACACCGGTGTACAAAGAATCGTCAGCACAACGCACCATATAAACATACCACTGCGAATTCATTACATTTTTACCGGTTTGGTCACGGCATAATTGTAACCTCACTTTGGTGCTTCGCTACATTTGTAAATATTGTTTGTGAGTATCTAAGCGGTTAAAGTGATGAGCGCCTGTTAGCCTGCTGGCAGGCATAGGTTCGTTCCCCCACACAACGAACACGATTGAGCTACTTGGATTGAGCCATCGCGCCAGTAATGAAAGGAAAACACATTGAGAAGCGAAACGGTTAAAGGCCTGCTATTCGCCCTGGGCGCTTACGGCTGTTGGGGTTTTATTCCGCTCTATTTTAAAGCCATGGCGGCGATTTCTGAGGGGGAAATCTTCGTACATCGCATTTTCTGGTCTGTTTTGTTCACGGCATTTTTGCTGGTTCTTATCGGCCGTTGGAAACATGTGTGGCCTCATTTAAAAACGCCGCGCACGCTCCTGGTGTTATGTGCTTCAGCCATCTTTATTGCCATCAATTGGATCGTGTTCATCTGGGCATCCAACAACAACCGTTTGCTCGACACCAGCCTCGGCTACTATATCAACCCATTAATTAACGTGTTATTTGGCCTGGTGTTTCTCGGAGAAAAACTCCGGCCCTGGCAGTGGCTTGCGGTGGCCCTGGCAACACTTGCGGTGCTATTACAAATTATTACGCTGGGCAAACTGCCAGTGATTTCACTCACGCTGGCATTTGCCTTCGGTTTTTACGGTTTGATGCGGAAAATAATTAAAGTGGGCGCACTGGAGGGTTTATTTATTGAAACCTTGTTGCTGTTACCACCGACGCTGATGTATTTTTTATTTTTCAGCGAAAAACTGTCTTTTGTTCAGGCAGGTAACAATTTCTGGTTTGCCTTGGCACTCATTGCGGCGGGTCCGATTACCAGTATTCCTCTATTGCTATTTGCTGCCGGTGTTTCCCGCTTAAATTATTCCACGATTGGATTTATTCAGTATCTGGCCCCCAGTATTGTATTTTTTTTAGCCATTTTCTGGTTCAAAGAACCCTTGGTTTGGCAAATGGCTCTCACCTTTATTCTTATTTGGACCGCGCTCGTCATCTATTCATTTGATGGCTGGCGTCGCTCGCGTACCCTGCCTGCGCCCCCCGAATAGCTAGCGATTCAAAACTGCTCTATACTGGCGAAACACTAATAATTAATAATTGCGGGCAATTTGCTACGCGCCGTTATTTAGCCCGGGTTGGCTTTATGTCTGCCCAGATCCGTGCCTATGAAATATTCTGCACTTACGTTGCTTAAGTTCGTACTGGCGTTGCTCAGCCTGTTAATGTTAGTTGGTGCTCCTTTCCTACCCCCGATTACCACCACGCTGCACCCCAGCGCAAATACCGTACCCTCTCTCTACGGCCCCGCAGATCTGGTCACCTGGCTTGACAGAAGCCAACACAGTTGGCGCTGCGAATACGGCCCGGAATTTGGTGACGAGCATTGCGGCATGGTGCTCAGTTGGGAGAATCTGGAGCCCATAGCTGCCTGCAGTCGAAAGGTAGCCGACCACGATGGCGACGGTTGGGATTGGGAAAACGGCCGCAGTTGCATTGTCTATCGCCAGATAAGCACCAGTTCCGCCAATTCGGCATTCCCCACCTGCACCCAGCCCGATGCCGATATCGATGGCGACGGTTGGGGTTGGGAAAACGGCAGCACTTGTAAGGTGAGTGATGGTAAGAGCGACAACCTGGTTACCACAGCCGAGGGCAGCTGGCCCTATTGCGCCGAGAGTGATTCCGATCCAGACGGCGATGGCTGGGGCTGGGAGAATGAACAAAGCTGCATTGTGCGCGGTTCCAGTGCCGATCCCAACTTAGAGCGCCCCAGCGTTAGCTCAGCACAAGCACCCTACTGCAGCGATGCCGCAACAGACCCGGATGGCGACGGTTGGGGTTGGGAAAATAATCGCAGCTGCGTTGTGTCCGGTGGCGCAGTTGATAAGCACAATTCACCCTCAGATACCCTGCCGATCGGCATTGATATGACCGGCTACCAAGCTTTGCGCTTCTACATCCAATACGAAGGACGCGCTGAATTTGTGCGCGTATACCTGCGCAACTTCAACCCAGCTTATGCCGACCAGCAACTGCCAGACAGCACCAAATTTATGTCAGCCACATTATTGACCGACAACCTAAAAGCTGGCCCGGCAACACTATCACTGAGCAACTTTAATGTTGCCCAATGGTGGTTAAAGCGGGTTGATAAGCCACGCTTGTATGGTGCTACAGAGTTCAACAATATTGTTTTGCTGGGCTTCGATTACGTTGAGCCTGGGGTACACAAGATGCAGCTCGACAAAATTGAGCTGGTGGGTGAACGCATTTCTCAAGTCACTGTGCTCTATGCCCTATGCGCGTTTTGGGTGATTTTTGTAGCAATTATTTATAGCTGGCGTGTGATAGCCGTACGGCTCAGCCGCAATTCGGGGACAGCTACACCGCCCACAACCGAACAGGCTACTCCGCGGCGAAACCGCACAGATTTAGAGCTTGCGTACCACGTCATACAACACGTCACACCGGTTGGCCTGTTATTGCTCGAAGTCGATCACCTGCAAAGTATTAAGCAACATTGCGGCAGTTCAATTTGTGAGAGCCTAAACACGGAGCTGCAAGATCTGATTACAGAACAACAAAGTGATTCGATAGAACCCGTGAGTCTTGACGAAGGCAAGTTTGCAATACTGCTCCCTGGGGCTAATCTGGCACGATTGGAACTTGTGGCGGAGAGCTTACGCACTGAGGTGGCGCAGCGCACATTTAACAAGGAACTAAAACTGAGTATTACGGTGAGCGTTGGTTTTACCCTAATTTCCGAGCACGATTCTTTCATACAGGCACGACAGCGCGCCGAGTGGGCGCTGTTCCAGGCCATGAAAACCCGCAACACGATTTGCGGTTCACCCAGGTAGCTTGATGATAAATACTGCGGTCTTGAAATATAGTAAACGCCTGCGAGCCGTACTCTTGTTGTTTTCGTTCGTGGTGGCCGTGGGGCACCCTTACTTGCCAGCCAAGCGACTGGAATTACATCCCGACCCTCACATCCAACAACACATCTACGGTTTTATCGATCCCACTATTGGAAATTCCTCACAATGGCTCGATGAGAGCAAGGGTGAATGGCTATGCAATTTCGAACCTAGCCAAGAATTTGGCTGCGGCTATACCCTAAATTTAGACGAGGCCTTCGAAGAGGGTGTGGATTTCAGCCACTATAAATCGCTCTCATGGACCCTTGATTACCAGGGGCCAGGAACCAAACTAAGAGCCTTCATACGCAATTACGAGCCTCAGTACTCCGAACACGGAAACGCTTCCTCCACAAAATTTTTGTCGACTCTGTTTGCGTTTAGCGAACGCAACGGAAATCGTATAACGATCGATCTCGATAATTTTGGTACTGCGGAATGGTGGCTCAACGAAAGCCATGAACGGCGCCGTTGGGCCGCTGCAACGCGCGATAATGTGGTTCAGTTGGGGCTCGATTTTATCGAGCCAGGACGCCACCAAATTCGTATCAGCCAGGTTACTGCGGAAGGCGAATGGTTCAGTACGCCCCAGGTGATGTTGCTGCTCCTCGTAGTTTGGACGGCGATTTTTATTGGCGATGGTGCCCGACTGCTGTGGCGCAAGTACTGGTTTAATCGTGGCTGGAGCAAACAGAATGGCCACGAGTTATTACTGGAACCGCATCTCTCAGTAGAAAAGGCAAGCCTGGAATCATTTGCCCATAAAGATCCCTTAACGGGTGTTCTGAATCGTCAAGGCGCGCTCAGCAAGTTAAAAAGCTTTAGCGAACCTCGGAGTGACAAACCAAAAAGTGCCGTGTTGTTGCTCGATCTCGATCAATTCAAACGCGTTAACGAAAGCCTGGGGCACGACAAAGGCGATGCCGTGTTGAGATCTTTTGGCGCACTACTGCAAATGAATACCGATCACAGCGATATTCTGGCACGCTGGGGCGGTAAACAATTTATCCTGGTGTGTGACTGTGAGCAGCAGGCCCAGGTGTTGCACCGTGCTGAAAAACTTCGCACACTCACCGCAGCGATGAACTTCAATGCCGTCGGCGATATCACCCTCACCCTGAGCGTCGGTATTGCAGTGCAGGCGGAGAGCGAAACCTTCGACGCCACCCTGCTACGCGCCCAAAAGGCACTGCAAATCGCCAAACGAAACGGCCGCAACCAGGTGGTGTGTGATGCCCATTAGATGCTGGCGAAGCTTGCTGACTGCATCTGTTGTGGCGTTGCTCTGCGTTGAGGCCTTCGCACAAGAAAATTACCGCGCCCACCCAATCTATCTCGAAGAAAATCCCCGCCCAGACTTCACCAGCTCCACAGTGCGCGATACCGAAGGCTTTTTATGGATTGCCACCGACAATGGCTTGAAACGCTACGACGGCTACAATCTTCGAGTATTTACACATCGCGATGAAGACCCACACTCACTGGGCTCCTCGATCACTCACAGCCTTATGGTGTCGCGCTCCGGCGTGCTCTGGGTGGTAGGCAACCAACTCAGCCGCTACAACCCCGATCAGGAAACCTTCACCAATTACGATATCTTGCAGCGCCGTTCCGGTCGCGCTATTTACGAAGATCAGCGCGGCTATCTCTGGATTGGCGGCGATGGCTTTGGGGTTGTGCAATTCGACCCGGCAACCGAACGCGTTATTAATCGCTATTTTGAGCAATCACCGCGCGGCGAGGTTCGAGATATATCAGGTAGCGCCCGGGGTGACAGTTTTTGGGTGGCTTCGAGTGGCGGCGTGTATCGCATGTCGGTTAAAGATGGCAAGAATTTTCGACTGTTCCCGCTCAAACTGGATTTTGTTCCCGGCACCCAAAGCGTGCGGGCCGTGCAGGAAGACCACACAGGGAAACTTTGGGTCAGTTCCGACAGCGGCCTGATCACGGTCAACCCAGAAACTGGCAAAGCGTTTCGTTATACGGCAGACCCCGATAAACCGGGCAGTTTGGTCACCAACAATTTATGGGCATTATTTCAAGACAGCAAGCACAGGCTGTGGATAGGCACCGATAAAAAAGGCCTGCATTATTATCGCCCGGAAAGCGACGATTTTGCTCACTATCCCGAGGCATCCTTTACCGATTACAGTTTACCCCCTGGTTCGATAATCGATATTTACGAAGACGACGAACATAATCTTTGGCTCTCGGCTAGTGCGTATGGTGTGTTTCGTATCAGCCCCAGCCATGAGAAATTCACCAGCTATAAGCACAGCCTCGAAATTCCCAACGCGCTCAATTTTAATAATTTATTGGAAATTCAGGAATCGCATGATGGCAAAATCTGGATCGCTACCGATGGCGGAGGGCTGAATCAATTTGACCCGCTCAACAAAACTTTTAAAGCGATTGAGCACGACCCCGATAATCCCAACTCCATCAGCAGCAATTCACTCCTGGCGTTGGAGGAGGATACACGCGGCAATTTGTGGATAGGCACCTGGGGCGGTGGTTTAAATCGCCTCGATATCAGGAGTGGCATGGTCAGCCGCATAATACGCAAACCCCAGCTCGCAGCGGAAAAAACCCTGGCGAGCAACAACATTTTTCGTGTCGAGTCGATGCGGGATGGACGCCTGTTAATCAGTACCTGGGGGCGCGGTTTTCAGATTTATGATCCAAACAGCAAGCTTTTTGAATCCTATTCCCCTTACGATTTATTTCGCGCTGAATTGGCAACCAACTATGCAGTGAACGATTTTTTATACATCGATGATTCGGAAATCTGGATTGGCGGTTACAACGGCCTAGAGCTTTTTGACGCCCGAAACAAGAAATTTTGGAAACCATCAAACCCAATCAATAGCAGCGTCTTTGATATTTTTCGCGACGATCAGGGCAATCTTTGGCTCGGCACCGATTCCGGCCTGACCCGTTACCGACCCGTTAGCGACAGTCTTACGACCTACACAGACAAAGACGGTCTGCCAGATAATTTCGTGGTGTCCATCGAACAGGACAACAACGGTTATCTATGGATAGGCACACGCAATGGACTCAGTAAATTCGACCCGCGCAGCGAACACTTTGAAAATTTTACGGAGCTAGACGGCCTCGCGGGCGCACAATTTAATCGCAGTAGTCACCTCTATGCCAGCGATGGCATGATGTATTTTGGCACCACCACGGGGCTCACTGTGTTCGATCCCGAAAATCTTCCCGTTAATGAAAATGCCCCGCCGGTGCATTTTACCGGTTTGGAATTATTTCAGGAGCCTGTACAGCCGGGCAAAACGCCCTGGTTGAAGGCCCCCTTAAACCGCACAGAACACCTGATTCTGCCCTATGAACAACGCGATATTACGTTTCGCTTTACAGCACTTAATTTAATTTCCCCGCAGAAAAATCGTTTTCGCTATCGTTTAAAAGGCTGGCAAAACGACTGGCAGGAAACCGACAGTTCCGGAAGACGCGTGCGCTACACAAACCTGGCTCCGGGAAATTACCAATTTCAAATTCTCAGCGCCAACAACGAAGGTGTATGGAACAGTAAGGCGCGACTCATTGAACTAACCATAAAACCACCCTGGTGGCGCACCTGGTGGGCAATGGTTTTCTATGGGATGTGTTGTGTGCTGGTGATATTCGGCTTCAGCCAGTGGCGGGTACGCGCCAACCGGCAACGCGAAAAAGAATTGCAGGGCCTGGTCGACCAGCAGACCGCACAGCTGCGCTTTGCCAATCAGCGTGTGGTGCAATTAAATTCTGAGCTGGAACAACGTGTCGCCCATCGCACTCAGGAATTGTCGATTGAAATTGAAGAACGCCGCGAATCTGAAGCACGCTCGCAATACATTGCCTATCACGATTCCCTCACAGGCTTGAAAAACCGCGTGTGGTTGTTGGACCATCTGCAAAAACTCATCGATAAGGGACAACTGCCGTTTGCGTTACTTTATATAGGTGGCGATCGATTTCGCAAAATTAACGACAGTCATGGTCATTTGGTAGGCGACAAGTTACTGGCAGCTGCTGCGCAACGGCTCAACCGACTTCTTCAAAACAAGGCTGTGGCTGTGCGCCTCGGCAGCGACGAATTCGCAGTCATTTTTAACACCATTGAAAACGAAAATACCATTACCGAAACCGCCAGGCACATCATTGAATCGTTCAAAGACAAATTTGTAATCGATCAACTGAGAATAAACTTCAGCGTCAGTATTGGAATTTTAATTGCCGATAAAAAATACAGTGAAGCCACGCAACTTATTCGCAACGCCAATATAGCCATGCAACGCGCCAAGGAGCGTGGTCGCGCCGTATATCAATTATTCGACAACACGATTCTCAAAACCATGCTCGATCAAACTCTGCTGGAAGTAGACTTACGAAGAGCAATGGGCAATGGCGAGTTCAGCGTTGTGTACCAGCCTATTATTAACATCAATTCGCAATATCTCAGCAGCTTTGAGCTTTTGTTGCGCTGGCATCATCCGCAGCGGGGCATGGTCCCTCCCGATAGATTTATTGCCATTGCTGAGTCGATTGGTTTAATTTTCGAAATAGGTATTTGGGTTTTACATCAGGCCTGCCTGCAAATAAAACAATGGCAAAGTGAATTTAAAACACAGGATATACCGGCAATTTCAGTGAATTTGTCACCCCTGCAATTAGGACAAGTGGATTTACTGCAACGTATTGATGAGGTCTTTGAGGAAACCCATGCACCCCACGATAAAATACGCTTTGAAATTACCGAATCGGCGCTAATGCAGAATACCGACACCGTGGAAATGCTATTGGAGGGCTTACGGCAACGGGGCCTGGATCTCGCCATTGACGATTTTGGTACCGGCTATTCATCGCTCGCTTATCTTGATCGACTCCCCGTACAACAATTAAAAATTGACCGTGCTTTTGTTAACGCGCTGGAATCGAATCAGGAAACGGGTAATGCTCACGAAATTGTGCGCGCTACGATTAACCTCGCCCACAACCTCAAAATGCGCGTGGTAGCAGAGGGAATTGAGACGAGCGAACAGCTCAACACACTGGAACAATACAATTGCGACTACGGCCAGGGCTTTTTTATCGCAAAACCCATGATTGCCAGCGATGCTCGGGAGTTTCTCATAAAGGATATTACGCGGCGCTCGCTGTCCAGCTAACCCACGCTTTTTGCAGGAGCCCATCCCCCAATAAGTACTTCATTGCCCGGTGCCGGCGCACTCGGAATATTTAGCGACAATATCAGCGACATTACCGCAAAACAAGCTCCCGCCAGAAATACCGCTCCCGGTGAAACAATCCACAGCATACCCAACAGCGCAGGAATTACCACTGCCGCAATATGGTTAATGGTAAAACTCACGCTGGCAGTCGCGGCAATATCAGGTTTGTCGGCGATTTTTTGAAAATAGGTGGTTATCGCAATCGCGAATGCAAAGAACAAATGATCGATAACATAAAGCACCGCGGCCACATGACCATTGCTTACCAGGGCATAACTGACGAACACACCAATCAGCGCCGTGTATTCAATCATCAGCGCACGCCGCTCCCCGATGCGCCCAATTAACTTTCCAATACGTGCCGCAAAGAAAAAATTAAACACATAATTGAAAATAAAAAGGGCACTTATCTGGCCCACACTGTAGCCAAATTTTTCCACCATTAAAAAACCCGCGAACACCACGAAAATCTGGCGTCGCGCGCCACTCATAAAGACCAGTGCGTAATACAACCAATAGCGGCGACGCAGCAGTAGAGTTTTATGCTGATCCACATGAGGGTTAAAGCGTTTGAATTTAATGGCCACCACAAAAATCGCTAGCAATCCAGTGCTACCGGCGATGAGATACATCCACACGTAATCCACCCCGGCAAGCTCCATGGCTACGAAAATAATGCCGTAAGCGGAGAGGCTAGCAATCGCTTTAACGGAGAGAGCACGCCCCATAAAATGGGCCGTGTTGGGAGTATCGAGCCACTGTAAGGTTAGCGATTTATTCATGGTTTCAAAATAATGAAAACCAATCGACATAATCACTGTAGTAAAGTAGAGCCCTAACGCCGTAGGGAAAAACCCCGTTAATGCTACGCCTAGCCCCAGTGTTGCAACCGACAGCAACGCAAAGGTTTGTTCGCGCAGAACCAAAAGCACGAATACTGCCGTAAATGCCAGAAAACCAGGTATTTCCCGCAAGCTTTGCAAAATTCCAATTTCTACACCAGTAAAACCGGCCCGTTCAATCACAAAGTTGTTCAGCAAAACCTGCCAGGTGGCAAATAAAAAAGACATCACAAATGTCATGCTCAATAACAGGTTTCGGGGGTTTTGCCAAAAATTGTTTTCGCGGATCACTGTTTACACACCAACAATGGAAGGGGAAGACAACATTCTAGCGGTTGTTGCGGTTGCGATGCACCCAAATATTGACCCCTGAACGTTTGTGGTCGGACACTCCTCCTGCTCAACAAGGCGGTAACAATCAAGAGGAGTTTGATCAGCCTCAGCGACCTTTACAATTACACAAGCTATGCTGGCTCCCCCACGGAGAACGATAAAATCATGATTTTCGAAGACATTGGCCTGCAAATTCCCGATATCTTGCTTCCCAGCGAGTCGGTAGACCTACAGACCTGGCCGGTAATTGCTTGCGATCAATACTCATCTCAACCTGATTACTGGCGGCGTGTGGCGGATACGTGTGGTAACAACCCTTCCTCTCTGGCGTTGATTTACCCCGAAGTATTTTTGAACAGTGACGATAAAGAAGCACGCATAGCCGGTATTCACCGCAATATGCGCGACTATCTCCAAAGCGGTATTCTGACACAGTACCCAAGCACGCTGGTGCTGTGCGAGCGAACTCTGCGTAGCGGCGCTACCCGCAAAGGCGCCATAGTCGCGCTGGACCTGGAACACTACAGCTATGAGAGCGGTGCGCAAACCTTAATACGCAGTACAGAAGGTACAATCGTAGATCGCTTACCTCCACGAATTGCTATCCGCGAACAGGCACCGCTGGAATCACCACACATAATGGTGCTTATAGACGACCCCGAGAAAAGCGTTATCGAACCACTATTTGAAAACAGCGAGCTCGCGCTTTACGACACAGCCTTAATGTTGAATTCCGGACACCTGCGTGGCTGGGCCGTTCGTAATGAAGCGCATATCGCAAATTTTGTTGCCAAGTTACAACACCTCGCAGATCCGGCAGTGTTTCAAAAGAAATATCAAACGAATAACGACAAGGCGCCTTTGCTATACGCCATGGGCGACGGCAACCACTCCTTTGCCACCGCTAAAGCCATTTGGGAATCCCTAAAGCAGCGTCGTGGTTTCGCAGCCGTCAGCAATCATCCAGCCCGTTACGCGCTCGTGGAATTGGTTAACCTGTTTGATGATTCCTTACAGTTCGAACCCATTCACCGCGTGCTGTTTAATGTTGAGGTGGAACAGCTGTTAGATGCATTTTTAACAAGCCAACCGGGCAGCGAAATTCTTGAGCACACCCCCCATGATTCGCACGGTCACCTAATTCCGTTTATCAGCGCCAGTGTACAGGGCACGCTACACATACCCCATCCCACAGCACAACTAGCCGTTGGCAGTTTACAGAAGTTTCTCGATAGCTACCTGCAATCTCAATCAGACACTTCTATTGATTATATTCACGGTGAACAGGACACAAAAGACCTCGCTATGCAGCCTCGCAATATTGGTTTTTTACTGCCCGCCATCGACAAACACAGTTTATTTAAAACTGTTATTTTCGACGGCTCATTGCCTCGCAAAACTTTTTCGATGGGAGATGCTGAGGACAAACGTTTCTACTTTGAATGTCGTAAAATACAGGAGTAAGCCATGAGCCAGCGCATCGCCTATGTTTATTTTATGGACGATAAACCACAACAAATTGCGGAACAAATTGCCGCACACATTGATTATTGGAAAACCGCCGAACTCAGTAACTATGAAGGCGGCCCTTTTAGTGATCACAGCGGCGGACTGATTCTGTTTGATGCCGAAGATCTCGAAAACGCGCAACAAATTGTGGAGCAAGATCCATTTCAAAAATACCAGCTGTTACATTGCCATCGGCTGAAAGTGTGGTTACCGGAATAACCCAGCATGAAACAACTATTTGCGGCGCATTTCCCTCGCTAGAGGACTACCCAGCTTCTGCAATTCTGCAGCAACTGCTCGTTGAGTTTTATCAGCCTGATTCTGGCTGAGTTTAAAAATGCCCTCGAGCTTGGTTACCTGTATTTCAATACCTACAATTGCAGCAAGTAATCTATTAATAAAATCTTGCGGCGCGTCAGACACTTTCCAGGGGTTTTCAAAACCCGACTCGTGGGTATCAGTCAGCTGTTCGATATTGTGTCGCTTCCAGACCGGATCATCGATGCAACGTATAGTGCCATGAGCTTTTACCAGCTGGTAGTTCCACGTAGGCACAACTTTAGGGTCGCTGCTTTTATGCGGGTACCAGCCGGGTGAAATATAGTGGTTTTGACCTGAAAATATTGCCAGTACGCTGTTTGTATTGGCCCTGAAAATTGGGTTGCGTCGTGAAACATGCCCCTGAAGAACCACACGCTCGCCCTCTGTAAACATCAGCAATGGAACTTGGCAGGCATCCAGAAAATCGCCAGCATTGTGCACCAGGCTGGCAAATGGCTGTTTCCTAATAAACTCTATTAAAACCTGTTGGTCATACTCGGCAAATTGGTCAGGTAAGTGCATTAATCGTTATCTTGCTGTTCGTTTTTTACTTTCATCAGCGCGCTGGCGAGTATTCCAGTTGTGCCCGCGACCAACCCCAAGCCTAAAAATAACACACCCATAGTGAACAAACGTCCCCCAGTGGTGATGGGATAGATATCCCCATAACCGACCGTTGTAAAGGTAGCCACCGCCCACCAGAGCGCATCAAAGATTGAGCGATAGACTTCTGGTTGCGCAGGGTGCTCAAAATAATAGATTCCTACCGAAGCCAGAAAAACGAGCACACTGGTACCCGTAATAGAAATGACAATCTCCTCTCGGGCATAGTTTAGCGCGAGTGCAAAGTGTAATAGCGCGCGATTGTATCGAGTGAGTTTTAACAGACGAATGAAGCGTAAAAATCGTAGCAGACGTATTGAACGCAAATCCACTGCAGGCGCGATCAGGTAGGGCAATATGGCCAACAAATCAATAATGCCGTAAAAACTGAAAATAAATCGCCATTTGTTGGGCGCACGATATATACGATACACATATTCCGCCGTGAACGCAGCTACCGTCAGCCATTCCAAAGTCGCCAGAATAAAACGCGTTCGCGGATGGATATCCGGAAGAGTTTCCACCGCAAAACCCACCACAGAAATAATAATCAATGCGGCGATAACCCAATCCAATTTACCGCCGAGCCCCACCGGTTCTCGCTGCTCAAGTAATGACTTATTCAAAGTAGCTTACTCAGCACGATTGGGGTTGGCAAACAACCCCTGGGCATTCAGTGGCGTACGCACAAAATGTTCAAGATCGTGACTAACATCGCCATCGATTATCGCAAGGTCGTCTCTCAAGCCCTGAATAAATTCGTCCAAAGATAAAAAATAACTAATTTCATTACCGGATACCGGCGTAGCAAGCGCATATTTATGATTGGCAAGTTTGGAAAATTCCATGGGTTTACACTTTTCTTCATCAACAAAGGTTTTAAAAGATTGCAACTGCACTTCAGACAAACTGCGAAAATACAGTACACCATATACTTTGAGCTGGTACATAAACTGAGCCATTAACGATACCTGATGTTTGTTTGCAACCAGGCACGCAAGACCAATTAGATTTTCAACACGATGAATTTCCTTAGGCTCCATAATTGAATCATCATCTATCGAAAATAAAGCCTCCAATAAACTCTGGTACATTTCTATCTTTTTTTCGAATATTTTTGATGCGTATTCTTTTTGGGTTTCGTGCTTTATTTGAGTGCGCAATATTAACGCCATGGACCCCACTGTGATAATCGAACCCATAACAGCAGCGAACAGCTCGTATACCAAGGGCGAACGCCCTTCGCTAAACAGCAATACTTTTCCGATAAAGAAATATTGAATCAGCAGAAAAACACAAATAGCGCTGGTAAACACATAGCTTTGAATATTACGCTTCATGTACTATATCTCGCAGCTGAAAATAATCAGAGGATGAACCATGCCGACCCCATCTCATGAAGGAAGTAACCGCCTGAGCTTGAAGCCCGTGAGGCAATTTATAAACTCCGTATTTGTTCCAATATGTGTATTTGTTATTTCACTGGGATCCTTTTCCGAAGCATTTATCCTGGTTGATGATTTCAAAACCCTGGTGATTAGTAAATTCAGTAATGCATACGAGTACGAAACCCTCTCGCAAATTCATGTTGGCAATACCCGCAGCTATATCGAAAACCTCTTGGGCGCGCCGGCCGCCACAAAGAATATTGCAACTGACCTCACCGTCAACTATTACACTCACGAAAAATATTTAGTAAGCGGTTACTATCGTGGCGACCGCATTACCGCTTATACCGTTGTTGCCCTAAGCGAGGGATTTGCACCACCATTGAGCTGGTACGATGATGTATCGCTAAATGGGCAAGCCCTCGCTAACTTTAGCAATCAACCTCAAAGTTACAGTTTCGATAACGCCAAAACCAATCGCTTTTTTATTGAAATGACACCAAATGAACTCAGTGGCTTTTTTCAAAACGCTTATCTGGGCACCCTGCAATACGGTAACAGCGACATCAACCTCAGCGATCTGGATGCGCTTTACCAAGCCGATGTTTACGGCAGTGAACAACAAACCTTACAAAAAATAGAGCAGTATCGCGCAGCCACCCTACCCAACTTTTACGGGCTGGGGGAACTGGATATTGAAATTCTGCAACAGGGCATTCTGTCCAACGGCGAATTTCTTAGCTATTTTAACAATTAATAAGGTTTTCTCCTGAAACTTTGCGATAACCCGTAAATACTGTCGCCGTGTTATCGCAGTTCTTTTAATACGATCCCATGGCGCTCTCCATTTCCTGTTGCGCTTTGTAGGCATTAAACTGTTCGCGCAACACGCTTTCACTGTCTCCAGAAATATTCACACCAGACGCTGCAATTATTTGATCCACTAACTGGCTGGTTTTCTCAGGACCAAGGCTTACCAACGAACAAAAATAGGGTTTGCCGCTGTCGTCAACTCGCGCCGATTTAACCGCTCTCACGCCGCTCATCACTTGATTAGTTACCTGTTTGGAAACGCTCTCAAAAGTGCCACCAACGGAAGAACCCTCGTCGGTGTTGGCAAGCCGGTCGTAGGTTTTGTCCATGGCTTTAACGCGCGTTTCAATTTGCGATGCGATATCGGCTCGGCCATTTGCCAATGCCTGCTTGCGCGCTATTTCCAGATTCCCCCCGGGTATTGCAACGCAGCTAGCAGCATTTAGTGCATTGGCAATGGAGTCAGCTGGGCTGTAATACCAATCGGGGTAAGGGTCTGCCTTAGCGGATTCCTGCTTGGTGGGAGCTCCGCCACAGGCGGTTAATAAGCTGAGTGCGCCACACAGGCACAGGGTTTTAACAGAAACATTCATGTCTAATCTCCATGGTGATCCGGGGGTGATATTACAATTGCGTTTGGGCATACATCTGCTGGCGCTCAACCACGCGCTTTAAATAGATTCTGGTTTCATCGTAGGGCAATTTACTGCGCAGTTGCTCATACACCTGCTGCGGTGTTTTGCTATTGATAAGCGGCACTGCTTTACTTATTTTTCGCTTTCCGGTAAATGCCTTGGAGACATTGCCTGCTCCGGTATTGTAAGCGGCAATCGCGCAGTACAAACGGCTCAAGGGGTTGCTGATTTCTTTCAGATACTTGTAATAAAGAATATTGATGTAGGCGGCTCCCACCTCAATATTGTTCTTTGGATTAAACAAATAGTTAGCATCCAGTATTCTCTCTTCACCATGCAACAGCCGGGTGGCGTCACGCCCCGCCGATTCCGGCACAATTTGCATTAAACCAAAAGCGGGTATATTGGAACGTGCCATCGGATTAAAAGCACTTTCGGTATGCATTACCGCATAAATCAACGATTTGTCGATATTATTGCGCTGTGCCTGTGCCGCTACAGTTTCGGCGTACTGTTGCGCTCGTTTAAGTACCGCATCGACAGGTAATTTAATTGTCACAGTGGTAATCGGTTTGTAACCGGGAGTTTTAGCTTGCGTTGTATCGGTCTGCGCCTTACGGCTTAATTGTGACGCCAGTTGCCGTTCGCTGTTTTTATTGCCCGGTTCTTTGATAAGCTCGGCGAGCATCAACTGCGAATCATTGTCTATCGCTTGCGGCTCTGTTTGCTTTTTACTAATCGCCGCTATTACCGGATCTTTTTCACGCGCCTTCGCAGTGTCTGTTGCAATAATCTCTTCAACCACGGCTTCCACCGGGATGGTAGTCGTGGCTTTTTCGTCATCCTGAATCACGCTAATTCGAATTTCATTACGCTCGTAATCGACCACCTTTTTGGTTTTCATGTCAGCGGAATATTCCACCCAAGTGGTTTTATCGGTAACTTCCGCATCGTCCCAAATTTTTAGAATTTCTCTTTTGTAACGACTCAATTCCTCGAAATACTGCTGCTTCCAGACCTGAAATTCTGCGTCGAGTTCGGCTGAACTTTGCGATTGAGTACCATGGCGGGTTTCACTTTCAAGCTGTGCAAAAGCATCGTCGGCATGCTGTTTCATGTCTTTTTGTTGAGTGGCGGCGCGACGCACCGATGGCGCTGTGGTTTCCGCATCGAGCTCGTCGAAGAGATCGTCGTTAGCGAAACAGATACAGCTACAACTCGCGATAAGAAACGCCAAGCTAACCCGCTGTATGAGAGCGTCCTTGTCCATGTTAATTCCTTGTTACAGTAAGCCGAGTGATTCCGCAACACCATCTTCCGCCAGCTCCTGGCTAGCTTTGTTGATTGCCGCAGTTATGGCGCTTTCATGAGACATATACGCCTGGCCATCGATACGCAGCTGGCGAGAAGACAAAGTATTGGAAAACTCGTCGTACACATCGATGCTGGTATTTGCCACCACGTATTTTTGTTCGAAGCGCACCGTTTTATTAAAACGTCCCTGTAACACAACGCGCGGGCTTTTACCGCTCGGTTTACGGGTAGTCGCTCGCACGCCCTCATCAGACAAGCGCTCGACAAGTTGGCGTGCCAGCGGTTGTAAATCCTGCGAGGCCTCAACATACACCACCAGGTCGTTCAATTTGTTAGTAAGTACTTGCTGATACTGATTTATTTTCTGCTGACTGGCTGCGACCTGTGAACTTCCCGCAAGCGCCTGCACCACATAGGCTTTTTGTTGTGCTTCGCGCAAACTTTTGTTCAGCATGCGCTCCTGCTTCAGCACCTGCATAACGCTCATAGTTGTGTTGTCGCCAAGATATTGACTGAGAAACGCGAGTGCGTTTTGCAAGGCTTTGTTGTTGGATTCGAACAGTTTCTGGCGGTCTACCTTAACCCGCACAAAATACCGCTTACCGGATTTGTCGCTTACATCAATGTCGTATCCACTAATGAGCGTATTACCAATTTGCGAACGCAATTTACTTTGCACGCGACTATCGACCCGGTCGTTTACCGCGGAAGTCTGCATGGTAAGTTGGGACTCTATGCTGGTAACTAACTTTCCAGCAATATATTCCAAGGCAGATTTAGTAGCCGTGTTAAGCGACTCGCCCTCTCCGACGCCGTAAATTAACTCCGCAGAATCTTCAGCTGGGTTAACAACCCACTCGGGAATATTCCCGGCAAAGCAAAATGCTGTAAAAAACGCCAACACTAACGGGATTGACAGCGCATATTTGTTGGATTCCATAACAGTATCTCCTTGCAACATTTTCTCAGTTCCAAACAGCGACACCCTATTCGGTTGATTTATACGCCGTAAAAAAAGCACCATTGCACTTGTTCACCGAAGAGCTGTGACGCTGCGAAACACATGCCGAATATTGCGCTTGTGCAATTGACGCCGATCTCGCATCAATATTTGGCGCGCAAGTCTTCAACTTTAATGTCAGTTAGCATGACACATAAACGCCGCTCCAGGGGTGTTTAAATTACTCGGATTAAATGGATTAACGTAAGTTAACGAGACTTAAGATAAGGCTCTCTGGTTGCAACCTGGGCGTTGTGATCTAATCCATTCAAAAGGAGTTTCACCATGCATTACAAGATTAGCTGTTTGATAGTGGTTATTTTTCTGGTCGCCTGCGGCGGCGGAGGCTCATCCAATGACAACGCAACCGCAAGTAAAAACGGCGGTGCTGCAAATAATTCCGGCAATGAAAACACCGGCGGGCAGGTTGACAGCGAAGCATTGCGGGCGGCGGACGTTGCTATAAATGTAACCAAGCGTGCCATTGCCAACAGCTCTGGCACACTGCCGACAGGAGTTTCTCAAAAGCCACAACAGAAATTGCCACTCAAGCCAACCGCGACCGAAGAAGAAGTCGAGTACGGCACCTGTGGTGGGCAATTCGTTTCGCGAAGTAATACCGACGAAATCAATTACTCAGAGTTTCCAGTGAGCTATTGGGTCGAAGCCGAGTACGATGAATACTGTCTAGATTTTGACGGCTACCAAATCACTTACGATGGCACGATATCGGTAAGGTACAACTACAGCAGTGGCGAGTCGTATTACATCGCCTACGCGTACGATCTGGTTTATACCTCTAATATCTCAGGCTACGGCTCTGGCCATATATCCATGAGCGAGGAATGCAGCAAAACTTCTGGTTCAGAAGCTGTATGTTCCAGTTATTCCAACTATAGCGACAACGATGTGGAATATCAGCTCGAGCAGCCACAAATCAGTGGCGACGAAAACTCCGGTTATTCGTTCAACGGCCTCGTGATGGGTTCTGATGGCGTGGATTACCAGATTCGGGTCGAAAATATTGCGTTCTGCGACGAAGGTACAATCGCCAGCGGCAGTATTGAAATTGATTTTGAATCTGAAACTGCTCGCTTGGAGTTTATTAGCTGTAGCGAATACACGCTCACTTATCAGGGTGTTTCAGAAATCTTACAGCAATAGTTGCTAGCAAGAATCTTGTTACAAAACATTTTATTGCGGCAGGTGCTTCACACAGATTTTGAAATTTGAAATATTTTGAGGCCGGATTCCGCCCACGCGGAGCCGGCCTAGCTGCACCTTAGGTAACCCGCTGTTGTTTGCGCTCTATTTCTTCAATCGTAGACAGCAGAGTATGTAAGGCGTTGACTGCGTCGTTTATCTCCTGGGTAATTTCAGTAAGTTCTCTGGGAGAAAACCGATTATCGTCGAAGGCCGCTTCGATGGTTTGGTGAACCTTGCCGTGATCGGCACTGGCATTAACGATAGCTGTAAGTAAATTCTGATCGCTTTTTTGTTGCGTAGATGCGAGGCGAAAACCTAGCTGCCAGGCAATTTCTTCCAGGATGGAAATATTGCCGGTGGCTTTCATCATCGCTATTGCCTCCCGCAGCGAAAGCTTATTTTTATCATTGTTATAGTTTACTTTATTAATTAGCACTTGCTGACCTATATCGAGCTGATCGGCCAAGCGCGCCATACCCAATTCTGATTCATGGGCGGTTTCGTACACAAGCAAATCCAATCTGTCTACCATGTCGATTCCCCTAGATGCTGACGGTAAGACTTTTGCACTTTTACGCGAATTACGCAATACGGAGCACTGTAAAATTATTCAACATTATTAACGGCTGATTGGTACTGCAATTTATTGTTTTCAGAAATAGGTGTTTTATTTCAATTTAAATAAATCGGCCACAATGGCAACAATACTTGACAGCTTAATCAGGACTGTGTTTTTTTATAAAAGTAGACAACCAGCTTTGCTGGCCGATACTATCGACCAGCATTTCAGAAACGTAAGGACACCGCAATGAAATTAGTAACGCTTTTCTTTGTCACAGCTGCAATACTTAGCCCCCTTAACGGTTATGCCAAACCCGTTAACCCCGGTTCTTACGCTTCAGTTAAAACTGATTTTCGAGGTGAAGATCAAGAAGAGGCGCGTCTGAAAATTGCCAAAAATATCAAACGTGCCCAGAAGAACTCCGGTCGAGCTCAGATAATTGTGATGCCATTTTCTGATGACGGCAAGAACGATTCCGGAAAAGTTGCTAAAGATACGCTAAAACAATTACTGGTAAGTGCTGGAACAGAAATTGTTGATCGCGACCTCCCTAAAGCGTTAAAAGACGAACTCATTGCGTACGAACAAAGCGGCAGCTCCCTGGGTGCCTCCTTTGAATTGGCCGACTACGTGTTTAAAGGAGAAGTTTTAGATGTAAGCGTTTCTGCCAGTTTTTCGCCCGCAAGCACCAGTTACAACAAGGAAGGCAAACCCGTAAAGCACGAACCACGATGCTCTGTAAATTCGCAGGCACGCCTTAATGTAAAATTTTATTCCATGAATCCATTGGAGTTACTGGAAGCGCTCACCTTGACTCAAAACAACGCCGACACGGTTTACAATGTAAGCAGCTGTAAAGGCGTCAATACTACGAACACTGCAATGGGCGCAGTGCGCAAAGCCCTGGAGCGCAAGGATGGCACCATTAAAAATTACTTTGCTCCACGGGGCTATATTGTCGATCATCGCGCAAAGAAAAAAGACCACATTTTTAAAACTACTTTCGCGGCACATGGCACCAAACCGAAAACCAAGGTTGTTATTTACAAAACTGTTGTAAAACAAGACCCAATTACCCTGGAAACCTCCACCGAAAAATCCGAAGTCGCCAGTGGTAAAGTTATTGCCGTGAAAGGCGATGAAAATGTCTGGATTAAGCTCGACAAAAAAAATTTAGTGGATGAGATTCGATTAGGCGACCTGGTGGAAGTACACCATGAAGACTGTAAAAAGTTTTCGTTCACCAACAACTGTTACCTGCAAGACAGATTTTAATCGCGACGCGCAGCAACCTCCCAAAATTCAAATCGCTCACCTCAAATTGAGTCGAATGTGCTACTGTGACCGCCTTTTCTAAGGACGGTCACCCATGCAATTTATCAGGCAACTACCCCGAAACGTTTGGGTTCTCGCATCCACGCTCGCCTTGGTGCAGGGTTCTATGCCATTGCTGGTACTGGTAAGCGGTTTACTCGGTAGCGAAATCGCGCCCGATAAAAAGCTTGCAACGCTACCTGTGGCTGTTGCAGTGGTCGGAACCGCCTGCTTTACCATTCCTGCAATACTCTTGGCGCAGCGCTTTGGGAGAAAGCGTAGCGCATACCTTGGGCTCAGCTGCATGTTACTGGGTATCTCCGCCTGCGGCCTGGCAACCGTCACCCTTAACTTTTGGTGGCTGGTTGGGGGTTCGCTATTGGTTGGCGTTAGCACCGCGTTTATGCAACAGTTTCGATTTGCTGCGCTGGAAAGCCTCAGCGATTTATCCAACGCCGGGCCGGCTTTGGCGATACTCATGCTTTCGGGTATTGCGGCGGGAATTATTGGGCCGGAATTGGTAACTCTGGGTTCATCTTTGCTGCCATCGGCCCCACAATTTCTGGCGGCTTTCTCGCTTATGGCTGGACTGATAATTGTTGGAATGACAGTACTTACGCGTTTTAACAATCCCGAAATACTTAAAGATGATACCAGTGGTGAGGCGCGAGCTCTATCAGTCATAATAAAGACACCTACATTTATGATTGCCGCCAGCCTCGGCACCATCAGTTTCGCCGTAATGGTTTTCTTAATGACTTCCACCCCAATTAGCATGCATGTTATGCACGGTCACAGTGTGAACGATGCCAAATGGGTTATTCAGAGTCATGTGGTGGCAATGTTTTTACCGTCAGTTTTTTCAGGCTTTCTAGTAAAACGCTTTGGCGCTGCACCGTTAATGATTACCGGTTCGCTGTTATATCTTTTGGTAATTTTGGTGGCGTTTAACGGTCACCAGGTAATTCATTACTGGTGGGCGCTGGTGTTGTTAGGTATTGGCTGGAATTTTCTTTTCCTCAGTGCGACCACCGTACTACCAACCGCCTATAAACCCAATGAACGATTTAAGGCACAAGCTGCTAACGATTTTATTATGTTCACCACCCAGGCTATTAGCTCACTGATTGCCGGTTGGGTACTTTTCAATTTCGGTTGGAATACGCAATTATGGCTGTGTTTGCCAGTGAGCATTCTGGCTTTGCTATTATCATTGAGCTATGCAATGCAACAACGTAAACCCGTATATAAACCTGTTTGATTTTTCTCTATACAGGGGAATGCGGTGGCCGCGTCATCAGGCGGCTGGTGCTGCACTCTTTAATGAAGGGTTCGTGCCAAAGGTGAATTTTCGGGTAGCCACAATTCACTACGATGAACCGGTGTCTCATCAGGCAAACTGGGGTTCTCCAAAACGAATATTTTACGCTCATAAAGCTTTGAGCGACGAATGTCTTCACCATAGTAGCGGTAAAACAGCTCGTCGAAACTTCCGTCTACTATCGCTGCCTCCATGCCGCGTTCGAGATCTCTCGCTAAAGTTTCATTTTCTTTGCTTACAAACAGATAGAATGCCGTTTTATACATTAACGCAATATTGGGTTCCACAACGAGCTGCTCATCGTCGAAAAATTTTTTTTCATTCCAAATTTCAACGACCGAACGCGAAAAATAATCGCCGCGCTCAGACTTGAGTAAACGTATGAGTAGTTGATTCCCCCATTGTCAGCAGCCGTACGAATATCAAAGCCATTGGATTTCATTATATCCACATCTGGCCAATTTAAACCCAACAAGCCGGTTTTGGTTTTTAGAGCATCAACGCTGATGTTCATAAAATCATCGCGATGCGGTGCTGCAACGAACAGTAAACGCCACCCAATCAGACCCTTGAATACAGGAATTCTCACCGGGCGCAAGTTCTGCTCGAGCATTGCATTAGTGTGTAACCACATAACATCGTATTTGTCTTCGATGATAAAGCGCATCGCGCGTCTATCTGGCGCTGGAGGAACCATCACCGGCCGGGCAACATAGGGCTTGTCGATTTTTGAGAGGGTGAGCGCCAAGAGCTCTAAAAAGTAGCGATACCCTCTGGTGTACATTGTCTGATCAGGTGGCACGGGGTGGCGAATCTCGATATAGCCTGCATCCGCCTCTGAGAACGCGAGGGATGAAAATGCACAACAAAGCGTGCCGGTTAGCATTAGCCACGCAAGCACGGCGTGTTGAAAGGGTTTTACCATGGTGCGATTTCAAAGAAGCAGGAGCCTATAAAAAGGATAGATCTGCCAAATGCCGTGGTAAAACTCTTTTAATACGATTCCAATGGGGTTCTTAGAATACTAATAACCTGAAGAAATTAGATGAATCGCAGCTGCCCACTATTCGTTCGTTGGCGGTGGCGGCGTCGCTGCCCCAGATTCCTGACCGCAGGTGGTATCATTCGCGACGACCTTATCACCAGGTAGCACATCACCCAGGTTGCGATCGGGAATGTAAAGGCTCACCACATCCCCCTTGTTTACTTCACCGCTGAACTCTTCACTACTGGTAAGCCCCTTGACGTTTATAATCCTCGCTTCTTCCTTAAGCACTTCCTTGCCATCACGGAGTATCTGAATGGGGTTTTGCTGTGCCAAACAGCCCTGGCTCACTGGGCCTGTCACAGCCAGTCCTTTTAGGATAAAACCCTTGAGGTGTTCAATCTTATCAATGGTCAATTCGAAATCGTATTGTGGTTTTGGCTCACAGCCCCAAAACACTAGGCTGCTGAGCAATACGCTCGCGATTTTAAGGATTCTCATGTAGCGTCTCGATTCTTGGTTTTTATTGGTTATTCTGTTGTTGTCACACTTCACCAGCGGGTGACGTGCATCAGGTGTGCGCTATTCTAACAATTTCCACCAACTGACAGCCAGTGACGCCGTGCCCAAGCAGTGTATGACCACGTGAAGATGAAGCAGCTATTTAGTGGCGATCTGCTGGGTGATTTACACCATCACTTAGTGGTACTTCGCCGATTTCAAAAGGGTTGACGTCCTCCAGACACCCCACGTTAAAGCCATACTCCTGCGAGTTGGAACGGCGCTGGTGATGGGTGTAAATTCCGCAACGGGAACAAAAAAAGTGCTTCGCGGTAAATGTATTAAACTGATACAGCGTTAGACACTCCTGTCCCTTTACAACCTTAAGGTTCGATAATGGTACCGATGCCACTACAGCACCCTTCCTGCGACAAATGAAACAATCACAACGCCGGGGGTTTTCGATACCGTTTGGCAAAGTAAGTTCCAATACCACGGCACCGCAATGACAACTGGCTCGATGTTTTTCTTTTATAAGCGTATTACCAACGCGTTTTATCAAGACTCACCCCAGTTTTTATTTAAAAATTTAAAAGCTACACAAACTGCCCGGCACACCAACCTGAGCTCCAGGCCCACTGGAAATTGTAACCTCCCAGCCACCCGGTCACATCCAACACTTCACCGATAAAATACAAACCTTTTACCTGCTTGGCTTCAAAAGTTTTTGAAGATATATCGTCGGTGTTAACGCCGCCTCGCGTAACTTCAGCCGTGCGATACCCCTCTGTACCCGAGGGCGTTATATGCCACTGGTGAAATAGATCGTGCAACTCTTTTATTTCTTTATGATTGTAATGCAGCACCGGTTTATTTTCGTCGATCTGCTCCAGCCAAATTTGTACAAACCGTTTTGGCAACAACTGCGCCAGTAAATTTTTTAGGGTTTGTTTACTGTGTAATGATTGCCAGCGTTCAATTAGATCGTGTAAAGACTCATCGGGTAATAAATCTATAGTCACTGATTCCCCCAACTCCCAATAATTGGAGGCCTGTAAAATTGCCGGGCCGCTTAAGCCTCGGTGGGTAAATAATAGTTGGCCACTAAAACTTTTACGCGGTGTAGTCACGCTGCACGCAAGGCTCACACCCGAAAGATCACTGGCGACATCCAACCATTTCCCACTCAAAGTAAAAGGCACCAGAGAAGCTGTACGTCGGGTTACCGTTAAGCCAAATTTTTCGGCCCAGTCATAACCAAAACCGCTTGCACCCATGGTGGGAATGGATAAACCACCGGTGGCTATAACCAGTGATTCGCATCGGAGTAACTGTGTAGTTTGTTGTACATCCTCACAAGACAGTTCAAAACCGCTCGATATTTGCTGAATATCCTTAACAGTGGTTTGAGCTTCAATAGTAACTTCTGCAGCATCACATTCCGCCAACAACAGATTGAGAATATCACTGGATTTACGGTCGCAAAATAATTGCCCCAACTCCTTTTCATGCCAGGGTATCTGGTGTCGGGTTACTAGATCGATAAAATCCCACTGGGTATACCGACTCAATGCTGATTTACAAAAATGTGGATTATCACTGAGATAATTTTCTGGCTGAATATCAAGATTCGTGAAATTACAACGCCCACCCCCGGACATTAGAATTTTTTTACCGACTTTATTGGCATGATCAAGCAAGAGCACGCGACGACCACGTTCACCAGCAGTCGCGGCGCACATCAATCCGGCAGCGCCGGCGCCAATAATAATGACATCCCAATTCACACAAGCCTCCAAACGCGGGGGAGCTATTTACCTAACGATAAATATAGCCGATTTAATATGATCCCCCGCTGCTTCGAGACTGTCAAATTGACTTCTCGAACAGCTCCCCCTGAGAACCCAGCTGCCCAGCGCCCGGCAGTGCATACCAATCGATTGTGCGGGTAGCGAGCATTAGAATAGCGAGCAATACAAACAGCAACATAGCCCCCATCAACAGCGCAAAATCCTCCAACTGTAGAATCACATACAACATAGCGTGCAAGCCCGCCAGGCAGCCGCAAAATATTCGCGCCTGCCAGGGCTTCGCCAGCACTTTACTTAGATAGGCGAGTAGCAGTAGCGTACAAGCGCAGGTTGCTATGAGATAAGCCCATAAAAATACCATATGTTCAGAAAGTGATATAAGTAATAAATAAAATATAGCCAGAGAAAGGCCCACCAGCGTGTATTGGATTGGATGAATACGCACCGTAGTGAGCGCTTCAAAAATAAAGAAACTCACAAAGCTGATGGCTATAAATAAAACACCGTATTTTACCGCGCGCTCCGCTTGCTGATAAATGTCAACCGGCTGAAAAAATTCAACACTGAGCTGTGTTTGCAATAGAGCTGTGCACTTACCACCCTGACACAATTGAAGCTTATTTTTAGCCGCACTGCTGAACTCGTTAACAGACCATGCAGCTCTAAAACCAACTTCATCAATTTCATGTTCCAACGGTAAAAATGCGCCACTAAACTTCGGATGTTGCCAGTCTGAACGCATCTGTAAATTGACACTCTCTGCAGCCGGAATAAATCCCAGTTTAGACATACCGCGGAGCTCAAACTGCAGCTTAAATTCCAGATAATCACCCTGCTCCAATAGCGCTGGCGGTAACTCAACTCGAAAGCCATTCTCGAGTAGGGGTATACCCGCACCCGGAACAAGCTCCGCCGTGCGACCATTCAAAGTCGCTTTAAAACTATTGCCGACACCGCGTGGATCACTCAAATACATCGCCAAATAAGGTGGCAGAAAACTCTCAAAATTTTGTTGCGCGCTGACTTTATCTCGCTGCTCATGCCAATTTTTTTGCATTATGCGACCGTCAAACTGCAGTTCGCTGGTGTATACCGGTACCTCATAAATGCCACGCGAGCGCATCTCGGAACGCGCGTCTGCCGCAATTTGCAGATGTCGTGCAGGGATCAGCAGATAACGGATAATAACCGGGTTTTTCTTATTCGTACTGGATACCTGATACGGCTGTACCAGCACCGGCGACATCACCGCTTGCTCCCCTGTCCAACTGGTGGCGATATCCTGTTTTACCGCGTCCAGATACAAACTGCGCGCACGAATCTGGCCTTCAATCATATTCAGCGGAATCAGCAGTAACAGCGAGAGCAAAACGATGAGTGCCGACTTAAGGGCTATTTGGCGTTGCATGAAAGCTTCCTCGTTTGTCATAAAGCATTCAGGCTAAGCCCTAATAAGGGTAATTCGAGCGACGAAATATGATGAATTCTGGTCGCATCTCGTAGAGTCGGGCGTAATTGCCTATACTTTGGGTAACTCTCCGCAACCCGGCACAGTAATCATGGAAAGCGCGCCGCGCCCCACCTCAGAACCGAGCCGCCTCGCCAATCTGCTGAGTTACGAAATTCTCGACACGGACGCAGAGGCCGCTTTCGACGACCTCACCGAGCTGGCCAGCGCTATTTGCAACACGCCGATTTCACTCATCAGCTTAATAGACGAGCATCGTCAGTGGTTTAAATCCCGCGTCGGTTTGGAGGCCACAGAAACCGAACGCAGTATCGCATTCTGTTCCCACGCGATTTTGCAGGAGCAGGTATTCGAAGTACCCAACACCACGCAGGACAGCCGTTTTCACGACAATCCCCTGGTAACCGGCACGCCCGACATTCGTTTTTACGCCGGCGCGCCGCTCATCACACCGCGGGGCAATGCTATTGGCACTTTGTGCGTGATTGACCGCGAGCCGAAACACCTCAGTCCGGAGCAAAAACGGGCACTCGAAGTATTGTCGCGCCAGGTAATAGCGCAGTTGGAATTACGCCAGCACAATCGCCGCCTGGAACGTCTCGCCCGGGAACAACAATCACTGTTTGCCGCCATTAGCCATGATCTGCGATCGCCCTTCGGCGCGGTTCTCGGCCTGGCTCGACTCCTCAGCGAAAAAGCGCGACAGGCCAGCCCAGATAAAATCGCCAGCATAACCAACAGCATTCTCAGTGGCGCCATGCAGGTCTACGGTCTGCTCGACGAGATGTTGCAATGGTCAGCACAGCGCTACAACCACAAACAGGCTACGCTTTCGCAACACAATTTTGTTACCCTGTTGCGAGGAAGTCATGAATTGCTGCAGGAAGCTCTAGCAACCAAAGGAATTACTTTGGTCGATGAAGTTCCGGCGGAACTCAGCATGATGTGCGATCCGGTTCTCACCAAATCAATCATTCGTAATCTGCTTAACAACGCCATTAAATTCAGCCCTGTTGGAGCCCAGATCCGTGTGGCCGCCCGTGAGTCGAATCGGCATATTGAGTTCAGCGTCGCAGACCAGGGCGCAGGCATAGCCCCTGAAAAACGCGCACATCTATTCGGCGATGTACAAACCAGCAGCGCTGGCACCAGTGGCGAACAAGGCCATGGCCTGGGATTGCGGCTTTGCGGTGAATTGGTGGCGGCACAGGGCGGCAAAATTTGGTTGGATACAGACTACTCGCACGGCACGCGTATTGTCGTGCAGTTGAGCGCCGCAATCACTTAACGGCAGAGCAGGCAAAAAAAAGCCCTGAACGGTTGGGAGTGTTCAGGGCATCGCTATCGCTCTTGGGGAAGCTAAAATCAATCAAATTAAACTTGGGAGGAAACCAGCAAGCAGTGCTTGCTTGTTAATTGAGACTTAGGCGACTTCCTAAAGTTCAAAAAATTTTAATTTTTTGTCCAATCACGTGCTTTTGGCGGCTGGTTTTGCAAAATGTCTTCGATAGTGGCCAGGGTGTCGTCGCTAAGTACAAGATCTAGGGCTTTCACATTATCTTCCAATTGATGGCTCTTTGAAGCGCCTAAAATTACTGTTGAGACATTCGGATTACGTAAGCACCAGGCAAGCGCCAAATGATGCAGTTTTACCTCAAGATCATCTGCCAATTTCTCCAACCGGCGCGCTTTGGCAATTTTTATCTGGCCATCCTCAGACTCAAACAGAGCGCGCAACCACTCATAGCCTGGCAATGTCAGGCGCCCCTCATCTCCAATTCCATCGTTGTATTTACCAGTTAACACACCACTGGCTAAGGGTGACCATACAGTGGTGCCCAAACCAACGGTGTCGTATAAGTCGCGGTAGTCTTCCTCAACCTTTTGACGCTCAAACAAGTTGTACTGCGGCTGCTCCATCACGGGCGGCGTAAGATGGTGTTGCGCAGCAATACGATGCGCTTCCATAATCTGCTGTGCATTCCATTCGGAAGTACCCCAGTACAACACTTTGCCCTGAACAATCAAATTGTGCATGGCACGCACAGTTTCTTCGATAGGAGTGTGGATGTCGGGGCGGTGGCAAAAATATAAGTCGAGATAATCCACCGCCAAACGTTTCAGTGCCGCATGGCAGGCCTCGGTAACATGCTTGGCACTCAAACCCAATTGCGTTGGTTTCTGGCCACCCCAAAACACTTTACTCGAAACGCAGAATTCATCCCGCGGCAAACCCAGCGCCTGCAGCGCTTCGCCCATCACTTTTTCCGACGCGCCATGTTCGTAGGCTTCGGCATTATCGAAAAAATTAATGCCCAACTCGAACGCAGTTTTAATCATCGCTGTGGCTGAGTCCAAATGGACCTGTTTACCAAAAGTTACCCACGACCCCAGCGAAAACGCGCTCAATTGCAGTCCGGTCTTTCCTAAACGACGATATTGCATGGCGGCTGCCTCCTTGAAACATGTGAAATAAGTTTAGTTGCTTGAGCGCAACCGTGAAAACAGATTAACAGCCAACACGCAAACCGTGCCAGCCAATGCACCGACCAGAAAATTTAATAACATATTCATCAAAGCAGGCACCGGCAAATGAAGATGCTCAATCAGGTGGTGTAGATAAGGGATACCGTGCACCAGAATGCCACCCCCGACGAGCAACATGGCGGCGGTACCGACAATCGATAGCGCCTTCATTAACCAGGGGCAAAACCACAGAATCGCGCGACCCAACGATTGCCTGAAAGAAGCAAAGCGACTCTGCACCGTGCCATTAAGTAACGCCAGCCCGATATCGTCTAACTTTACAATGAACGCTACCAAGCCATAAACACCGGCGGTCATGACTGCGGCAATCGTGCTAACCACCAATACCTGCCGACTGAAAGCTGCCTCACTCACGGTACCCAAGGCAATCACAATAATTTCTGCGGAAAGCACAAAATCTGTACGAACCGCTCCTTTAATTTTCTCTTTTTCGAACGCTTTAAGATCGGCTTGAGGATTGCGTAAGGTTTCCTGAAGTTCCCCTTTGTGCTTGTGCGCCTCGGATTTATGCGCCAATGCATGCCACACTTTCTCGACGCCTTCATAACTTAGATACAAGCCGCCTAGCATCAACAAATAAATAACCAACCAGGGGGCGATTGCCCCGATCGCCAACGCCGCTGGAACCAGTATTAATTTATTAACGATTGAGCCCTTAAAAACAGCCCAAACAACAGGTAGCTCGCGTTCAGCACGAACGCCACTCACCTGCTCTGCGTTAAGCGCCAGGTCATCACCCAACACGCCGGCTGTTTTTTTGGCGGCGACTTTGGTCATTAGCGACACGTCGTCGAGCACCGTGGCTATGTCGTCGAGCAATGCCAATAAACTGCCTGCCGCCATGGCTAGAAACCTCTGTTTAGGGATTATTGCTGTCGCAAAACGCGAATTGCGCACGCCTCAGAACTGTACATTAGGGTGAAGTCTCGTCATTGTCTGTAACATCTTCTCCACCCAATGGGGTAGCGGATTTAATCACCGCCTTTTGCAAAATTAGTGAATTAGGATAGGTAATGAGCGCATCGCCGCGGCGAATAATCACGTGAAACAAACTTATTTCCTCCACCACGCCGCTGATATCATCATCTTTATCGACAACTTTAATGGCATCGCCCACGCGGTAGGGAAACGCAAAAAAGATGATTAAACTGGCGGTAATATTCGACAATATGGACCACTGTGCAAACAGGGCAACACCCAACACTGCGAATATGGAGGAAAGGAAAATAGTAACCTGAGAATACTCAATACCCAGTAAACTCACAATTACCATTAAAAATATAACCACGAGCGCGATATTTAATGTTTTGGTGATGTAGCTAATGCGATACGCATCAACATCTTTGTTATTGCCGAGGCGCTGCACAGACTCACCGACAATACGCAATGCAAACATAAGCACAACAATGAGCGCGACTATAATGATAAATGTCATAGTGATGGTTCCCAGGTGGTAATTCTCGGGTGTTAGCTCTCGAGCAATAGTTCTCGGGTCTTAGTTGCGGAGCAAAATTTTCTGGACGGGGCGATTGTCGCTGATTTTTACGGCTTTATGTAGGAAAAGATATAAAACGAATTTGCTGCTTACGAAACAGTCAGATATCGAAATACCCATCCAAGACCTGGCTTACAGTATTCACATTCCTAAATGCTGCTAGCTGCTTCCCACCAACAAATGCTTTTCCATCGCCTGAAAACTAATACCATTAATGCGCTCGACGCCCCCTTTTGAAGCAAAACCCAAACGCTGGTAAATATTAACGGCAAATAATGAAGAATTCACGGTGAGCGTGATATCCCTGTGCAATTTGTCGAGAAGCACCTGTTGCGCATAATTTAACAGTGCGCGACCAATACCGCGATTCATTTGATTTTTATCGCAAAAAAACAAACAAATGTGGGTTTGCTGGCGCAGCGAAAGCATACCCACCGGGGTTTCGTCATCCAGAGCCGTGAAGGTCATGTAGTCACGGTAGTGATTACCAACTACTCTGGCCACCATATCAAAGAAAACACTTTGCCCCTCTGGCGAAAGCTCTTTTTTTATATAGCGGTCGAAAGTTTGCCGAATCAGCGGTTCGAGTGATTGTGCATCTTGTGGTTGAAACTGCCGAATAGCAGGGTTTAGGTTCATGGCGCTCTCCCTGTTGTAGCACTGCGCGACTCGAATTTATTGTGCAGCTTTTCGCTATCGCGCGAATATAACAAACCCGTTGTCAATAGCACGCCATGATTTCAGCAACGAGCTCACACTAATTCGGCTTGGCTACAAGCTCCAGTTCGCCCGCCTGGAAAGATCGCGAGGGAATGGCGTTGCGATCAATATCGCCACACAAGGTGTGATACAAATCTTCGCTAAAACGGGCGTCATCAAAATACCACGAGTGCGACCAATTGCCACCACACCGACTGTTAGCCTCATTGAGCTGCCGCCAGTGTTTCCCCACATGAACATTCACAATATTGTCGGGTGCATCATCGGGAATTCCTACGCGCCCAATGCGCGGCGCAATTCCAAGACGTTTTACGTTGGACACTTTCAGCGCGGAATCAAACGGATTTTGGTAATTCGTTATGCGAGTCGCGTGCCGAAATAACGCCTGTGATTTGGAATCGCTGTGCGATAGAGATTGTCGGGCGATATCACCCCCAATAAACACCACCTGACTTACCTGCCAGTTTATGCGCGCCAAACTGCGGCGCTGACTGGCCTCGTAAAAGGCTTCGCGCACCACATAGGCGCCCGTGGAATGTCCGAGAATGTGCACATCAATGTCGCATTTGTTTTTATCCTGCTGCAATTGGTTCTTCGCGAGGATTTCAATACCATCTTTTACCAACTTATGTGCGGTGGTTTTTGCGTCGGCACGATCTTCAAGATAATTGAGTGCCGCGCTGGCGCTGGGCCAGTCGAAACTGACAATCGCGCCCTGGTAGCCTTGCTCGGCAAGTCGATCCTGAAGCAGATTGTGACGCTGCATCACATCGTCCATGGAGTTGTTGTAACCGTGCACAAACACAAGAATATCGCCGTAAGTAAAACCCGCCACCGCGCTCTTGCTGTTTTCATCGTGAGTTCCCAAACTGGCGCACTGCATCAAATTCGTGAGCCATTCAGTGCGGCTTTTTTTATGAATTTCCGGGTGGGGCGTTTGACCATCAGGTACTTCAAGATAACGGGTTGCGCCAGGTTCGTTACCAAAGCGCGGGTCACCATTGGCTTTCTTTTCGGTATTTCTTACGCAAATCACAAAGTTGCTGCGGTTCATGGTGTGGTCTCCAGGGCCGTACAATGGGTTACCAAACGAACCACTTTCCCCGCAGGCACAAGTATTTGTCAAGCACAACAGATTTAAAAATAAAAAAGCACAACGTAGGTCGCGTTGCGCTTTCCGTAAACAGTTAATCCGGCAGAATTCACTGCCGGGTTTTTAAAAAAGGATTAACGAATCACCAGATAGAAAGATCCACCGCCACGATTAACATGTAACAGAATTGAGCTTTCGTTACGATCCAGGGCTTTCTTGAAGTCACGCAAATTGCTTACGCGAATTCTATTAACACTGGTAATAAGGTCTCCGGGACGCAAGCCACTGTAGGCAGCAACGGAATTAGGTGCCAATGAAAGCACTTCTATTGCGCTTTGCTCGGCATTTTCCTCAAACTTAGCGCCCTCCAACAGCGGATGGAGGTCGGTGCTGGTAGCCAACATATCGTCGGGCGAACCCACAGTGGTGGTTACTGTTTTCTTTTTACCGTTGCGCACCACGGTTAATTTTACTTTATCACCCACTGGAACCATTCCGAGTTGGCTGCGCAATTGCCCGGTCGACATGGTTTTTTCACCGGCCACCTCAATAATCACATCCCCAGACTGAATACCGGCTTTTGCTGCGGGGGAGTCATCCAACACATTAGTCACCAACACGCCGTGTTCGCCTTTCCCAAGCTTAAAGGCCTCGCGCAAATCCGGAGTGATATCCTGAATACCCACACCAATTTGGCCACGTCGCACCTCACCGTTTTCCAGAATTTGAGCAAGGCTTGACTCAGCCATATTGATGGGTATCGCAAAACCGATACCTACGTTACCTCCAGCTGGAGCGATAATGGCCGTGTTGATACCAACCAGCTCACCGCGCAAATTTACCAGGGCTCCGCCTGAGTTGCCGGGGTTGATAGACGCATCGGTTTGAATAAAATTTTCGTAGCCTTCAATACCCAAACCGCTGCGCCCCAACGCACTTACGACACCGGTAGTCACCGTTTGGCCTAGCCCAAAGGGATTGCCAATAGCCACCACAAAATCGCCCACTTCCAGTTCGCTGGAATTGGCGAGTGGAATATCGGTGAGATCATCGGGCTCGATTTTTAATACAGCCACATCCAAACCAGGATCTTTACCCTGAATCTCCGCTTTAAATGTGCGACCGTCCACCAATGAGACCATCACTTCTTCGGCATCTTTAATTACGTGATAGTTGGTAAGCACCACGCCTTTCTTGGCATCCACTATCACACCAGACCCTGCCGCCTGCTGCTGTTTGCGCGGTTGTTGCTGCTGGTAGGAATCAGGAATATTGAAATAATGGCGAAAAAACGGGTCGTTTAACAAAGGGTTCTGTTTATACTGCAGCGTTGAATAGGTGGCGATGTTCACCACCGCCGGGTTGACTTTCTTTAACATTGGAGCCAGCGATGGCAGGGGTTCGCCCTGTGAATCTGACAATGGCAGGGCTGCGTAGACTTGCGGTATTGCTCCGCCCAACAGCACGATCAACACAAATACAAATACCTGCCGGTTGCGCAGAATGCTTAACATGTTCAACTCCTGAAACGAAAAAAGGCGCCCGTAGGCGCCATACGGTTTAGTGAATCGCAATTTTTTTGATGTCTCGCTGTTCAACCGATTTGCGAGCAATGGCAAGTTTGAGAACACCATTTTTCAGCTCGGCGGTAATGTCATCAGCATTGGCATCTTGCGGCAACGCCAGAGTTCTCTGGAATTTTCCATAACGACGTTCAACGCGGTAGAACTGCTTGTCTTTGGTTTCTTCAGATTCCTGCTTTTCACCTTTAATAAGCAGTATGTCACCCTGAACTTCAACGGAAAGATCTTTTTCAGTAAGACCAGGAACCTCGAGTTCAATTTCATAATTGTTGTTGCCGCCACTTACGTTAATTTGTGGTTGATAGGCAACGGCTCTCACGTTATCCAACAAACTATTTGTGCCTAAATTCGGGAATCCGAAGCCAGAAAATACATCATCAAATAATCTGTCTATTTCCCGATGTAGACGCATCATGGGATGAAAAGTTTCATTGCCGGTTGCAACATTTTTTTCGGTAGTATTTTTTTGCACGGGAATTTGTGCGGCTTCACTACCTTGCTCATGCTTAAACCAGTTCCAGGGATTCAATTGCAGAATGTTCATACGACTACCTCCAAAAAGTTATCGCATAATCATTACCATAGGGCTGCGCATTGCGCGCAGCCCAACCATTGTTAAACCGGCTTGTACCGGGTTAACGGCTCACATCAAGCGGCTTCGCTGGTATCGTGTGCCAACGTTTTCTGGTCGCTGCTGATGGTGATTGTCCTGGGTTTCATTGCCTCAGGAATTTCCTTCACCAGGCTGATGGTTAGCAGGCCATTGTTGAGCTCGGCACCGGTTACTTCAACATATTCCGCCAGATTGAACTTGCGCTCAAAAGAGCGGTTGGCGATGCCTTGATGGAGATATTTGCGCTGCTCTTCTTTTTCTTTCGGTTTGTCACCGCGAACAGTCAGCACGCCATTTTCCACACTTAATTCCAATTCGCTCTGCGCAAAACCCGCCACAGCTAAAGTTATGGCGTAGTGATTTTCATCACGCGCTTCGATATTGTAGGGTGGATAACCAGAAGACACAGGATCATTTCGCAGCGCTGCATCGAGCAAAGATGCCATGCGATCGAAACCAATGCTGTTACGGTAGAGAGGTGATAAATCAATTGTGTTCATAACATATTCTCCATGAGAAGCAATACGAAACAAAGACAATTTAGCAGGCGCTACTCGAGCCACCCAGCTAAAAACCGCACGCCCAATTGCGCCCGGTCACTAGCAAAGTAAGGTTATGTTTTTTGTTTTCAAGGGGCTGAGCCGCACCCCAAAAAAGAATTTTTTTGCATAAAAACGCAGCGATTTTTGAATGGATTTTTATATTTTTAAATGGGGACTTTTAGGGGATGGCCAGCTCACCTTGAGCGTCTTGCAAAAGCCATTGCGACAGCACTTCTTGCAGCGTTTCAACGCCCTCGCCGTTTAATGCTGAAAACATTTGGGCACTGACAAGGTCATCCACATTGGCTTCTTTAAAGCTGCGCGACACCTGTAGCAGGGTATTTTTCGCGGCACCACGTTTTAATTTATCGGCTTTGGTGAGCAGAACATGCACCGGCATTTTGGCATCCACCGCCCAGTTCAGCATCATGGTATCGAATTCCTGCATGGGATGACGGATATCCATCAGCAAAACCAAACCGCGCAAGCTTTTGCGCTGATATAGGTATTCCGACAAGTGCTGTTGCCATTCCTTTTTAACCGCCAGCGGCACTTTGGCATACCCGTAACCGGGCAGGTCAACCAGACGTTGCTGCGCATCGGCTTGCAAGGCAAAGAAATTAATCAGTTGGGTGCGCCCGGGGGTTTTACTGGTGCGGGCCAATTTACCATTTTGAGTGAGACGGTTTATCGCACTGGATTTACCGGCGTTGGAGCGCCCAGCAAAAGCCACTTCGCTTCCGCTTTCTTCCGGGCATTCTCGGATCGACGGCGCGCTGGTTAAAAATTGTGCGTTTCGGAAGTTTATTTCCGTCATCAACTGCGTCCAGTTAGGTTTTAGAGGTGTGATAGCAAGACACAATGGGTATAATGCCGCTACTTTTTAAAGGGCTGATTTCTTAAGGCAGCAACCTGGGTCGCCATTCTAGCGTACTTTTCACTCCCGGTTTTGGTAGTCTCGCCATGCCGCAACTGCGCGGTTTACAGCTCTGGCCCGGTCCACAGTTATAAGAAGTTAATCAACGGATAAAACAATGAACAAGCCATTTCGTAGCACGCTCATTTCTCTCGGCCTGATTACCAGCGCCCTGTTTGCTGTAAGTTCTGCTCACGCGGGTGATGCCGCCAAGGGAGAGCAGTTGGTCGCCGCTTGCGGTGCCTGTCACGGAGCCGATGGCAACAGCGCCATGGCCACCTTCCCGAAACTCGCAGGCTTGGGTGAAAAGTATCTGCTGAAACAAATGCAAGACATAAAATCAGGCGCACGCGTCGTTCCTGAAATGGCCGGCCAGGTCACTAACCTCAGCGATGCCCAACTCGGCGATATTGCTGCTTATTTCGGTAGTAAAACCATTCAGCTGAGTGGTTCCGAAAAAATCCAAGTGCAACTCAATTCCGGAGTGAAAGTCGACGGCTTGAAACTGGGCGAACAGGTGTATCGCGCCGGCAACCTCGAATCTGGCGTGCCTGCCTGTAGCGGCTGCCACTCACCCACCGGTCAGGGCAATTCACCCGCCGGCTTCCCTCGCCTGGGTGGCCAGCATGGCGCCTACATTGCCAAGCAGTTACGGGATTTCCGCGCGGGCAATCGCACCAATGACGGTGAGGCCATGATTATGCGCGGCGTGGCGCAGCACATGAGCGATGCTGAAATCGACGCAGTTGCCAATTATATTGCGGGCCTGAAGCCCTAATCTTCCGCACCCGTGCCGCACCAGGCACGGGTGACGGATGCCTCAGGCTGTGACGGCGTTGGCGGCTGTTCACGGAATTTTTCCTGCGTTTGCCTGTCCTCTATAATGCCCAATTTCCACCATAGAACAATAAACGTCCGCCAGGAGACACCCATGCGACAACTCGCCGTACTTTTCGCTCTTATTCTGTTTTTGGGAGCCTGCAGCCAGCAGGATGCAAACTCCGAATCGGCCCTACCCACCTTGGTATCCAAAGCTGAAGCGGCCGAAGCGCCGGCCGAGAAAGCACCTTCCAGTAATTTTGTTGAGGTACAGTACCAGGAAGGCACGCACTACACCGAACTGGACAAGCCGATTAAAACCCTTACCGGCGATAAAATTGAAGTTACCGAGTTCTTCTCATACGGCTGTATTCACTGCTTCCACTTCGAGACCGCCGCAAAATTCTGGAAAGCCAACCTCAAACCAGACGATGTCGAATTCGTGCAAAACCCCGCTGTATTCAACAAATCCTGGGAGCATTACGCACGCGCTTTCTTCACTGCCAAAGCACTGGGCATCCTCGATAAAGCCCACAGCGTGATCTTCAACACTATTCACGTCGACCATAAGCGCCTCGGTACTCAGGAAGAAATGGCCAAGCTGTTTGAAACCTTTGGTGTCGATAAGGCCACCTTCGATAAAACCTTTACCTCCTTCGGCGTGACCAGCCAGGTTCAACTGGCCGATAAGCGCGCCCGAGAGTCTGGCTTACGCGGCACCCCAGAATTGTTGGTTAATGGGCGCTACAAGATCACCACACAAGGCGCCGGTGGTCACAACGAAATGTTCCTGGTCGCGAACTTCCTGATTGAAAAGATTCGCCGCGAAGGCAAGTAATTCCCCAATCTGCGTATACAAAACCCTGGTCAGTCACCGGGGTTTTTTTATGGCCCGAATCCCGAATTACGCGGCCACCACGTCTGTGCAATTCGCGTCAGGGTGACGCCACTGCATATAGCTCTCACTGTTGAGATTGTATACGGGCGCGTTACAAACATCGTTTACGATCGTTGCGGCACGCACTGCATTCAGACTCATTTGCGGTTCCACAATGCCGTGACTCAGCAAACCGGCATTCAAGGCATAGATGCGATTTCCGCTGGGCCCATCCCAGGCAACTCGGTATTCGCGGCTGAGTGGCATGCCAAATTGCGAATCACATTGCAGCCGTTCCGCAAGAGGGTGCAGGCATTCGGCAAGCGCATAGCGGTAGCCGGTGCACAACACCACAGCATCCACCTGCTCGGTTTCCCACTGATAATCAAACTGATTGAGACAGATCACCTGTAGGCGGCCGCGCTGTGAGCTGAGGGATCGTAATTCGCGTTTCGGGCGAATACTAATGTGGTGCCCCAACTGCCCGGAAATTTCGTATTGATACAGGGTTTGATATAACTCGCGCAGGGTTTCCGGTGAAATGCCATCGCTGGCCAGTTTTTGCTTTTCGAGCAGGGCTTTCTTACGCTCTTTGGGTAAATGCTGGAATGCCGCTGCGTACCCCGGTGCAAAATAGTCGTTGGTGAACGGCGTTTCATCCAGAGGTTCAAGATTGTCGCGGCGGCTCAGCCACTGGATCGCAGCCGGTTTACCCCAAGTGTTTTTCAATAGGTTAAGAAAGACTTCGGCCCCCGTCTGGCCGCCACCGATGATCGCAACACGTTTGTTTTTAAAATCGGGTGCCCGCAACGCAATTTCGCTGGCATGAAAACAGTTGTCACCCAAGGCCGCCTGTGCGCAGTCTGGCACTCTGGCGCGTTTTCCCGTGCCCACACTGAGGTGCTGGCTCAGGAATTGTCTCTGGTCACTGAGGGTAACGCAAAACCGTTGCTGCGACTCGTCAAAATCCACTTCCGCCACTTCACAGTTTTTATGTACCTGGGGCATGCGCGAAGCGACCCACTGCAAATACAAATTAAATTCCTGGCGACTGATCGCCGATTCATCGGCGTGTAAAAATCGATAGAAGCGGCCGCTGTCTACCAAATAATTTAAAAATGAATGGCGGTTGGTGGGGTCGACTCCTGTCACCAGGTCGCGCAAATAGCTGTTCTGCAATTTAGCGTTGGGCAGTAACATACCAGGGTGCCACTGATATTGACCTTGGCGTTCAAAAAAAGCCACTTTCAGCTGGGTGGCTTCCAACAATGCAGCAAGACTTAAACTAAACGGCCCGGCACCAATGCCAAGCAAATCATAATGGTTGGGGGTCATGTTGTGTTCTCCGAAAGATCGATGCGTTTGTGGTAGCTGGGAAATCTGAAAAATATTCCGATTTTTAAATACTTAACTCGTTGTTTTGGGTCGAAAATAGTGGGTTGCGCATGTCGCGGCCACGCAGCATTTGTGGCCGCTGTGCACTGTCGTCATAGCCCAATTGCAGGCGTACCCGGTTAATACAGAGCTTGGGTATTTGCGGCTGAAACAAATCAAACCGCTCATACTCGCGCTGCAATTGTGGCTGGCGCTGCTTATAGCGCGCTAAGCTATCGCTGAGCAGCTGGTAAAACCGCATTTCACTGAATTTAAAGAGCTGCCAACACATCGCCGAAAGAAAACGCAGCGCAGTCACAAAGTTACCCGTTTGCAAATCGTGGATGAGATGGCTATCAGGCAGTCTATCCAGCGCCTGGAATGCGCTCGAAGTCAGTTCCTGATGGGCGGGCGTTAAGGTATCCGAAAGCCGCAAATCTCCTTGAAAATCCTTTAATGACACAGCAACCGGCACGCCCTGTTGCAGAATCACGGTAATGTTCTGACCGTGTGCCACCAGCGCCACGCCATGGGCACACATCAAGTGATAAAGCGGTACCACCATTACGTCGAACAACCGCTGCAGCCAATCCGACAATGTCAGTTGCGACATCTGCAACCAGTGTTGTAACAGCGGCTGGGCATCGTTATCGAGTTGCCACAGCGCACCAAGCATCACCGCCTGCTGGCCTTCTTTCAGATATTGGCTCACTGGTTCGCGCCAGATGGCGCCTAGCATCTCGTGGAAACGGTAAGGGCTTGCAGAGATCTGCTGATACTGGGCTTGCGGGTAATGGATACCCGCCACTTCCTGCAAAATATGCGTGTTGCACAGTTCCGGATCACGATCACACAAACTCTGAAGCCAACGGGAAATTTCCGGTCCCACCTCGATGTAGCGCGCCGGAATGCCGCGATAGCAGGAGGTGTTGAGCACGGTGATGGGTAATTTAATATCCAATGCCAGCGGCCTGATGCGATTACCCAAGGTGCGCAACGACTGCTGCGGGAGGTAGGCATCGCCCAACTCGCCAAGGGAAATCAACGATTGCTCGGCGAGGGCGGCCGCGAACAGCGTTTGAATCTTATGCTGCCACTGCCAGGGGTGCACTGGGATAAACTGCCAGCCGCGCAGATCTCCGCCCAGTTGACGAGCGACTTTTTCAAGATCCGTGTCATTGAGGCTCTGCCGCAATAACATTTCCGGACTCCAGCCGCGCAGCAACCCGCTTCGTAAATGCTCGCTGCGGGTTGCCAGCCAATGCAGGCGAATCTCCGGGTTATGCTCGGGCGCATAGGCGCAATGCTCAGCAATGCCCCAGCCCATCCGGCCTTTATTGGCAATCGCCTTGGGGTGGCCATCCAAATAGGCCTGCTGCGCGTTATACGGCAGGTCGGCCAAATAGCCGGCCGACAAACCATCGCGCTGCTCCAGCAAGCGAGTATCTGCTGCCAGAGTATTGGCGGTTTCCTCGATCAGGTTGGCAAGAATAATGTCTGTGAGTGCCAATTCTGTCTGCGCATCGACGAGTAATTGCAGTGGACAGCTCGCCTGTTGTTCATTACGCAACACTGTTCCGGGTTCAATCAGCAATTGCCCCCAAATACTCTGCTGAGCGGAAAACTGGTACCGTACGCTGCTGCCGAGCGTTACCTCATACCCCTCTGAGCAGGGCAGCGCCACGAGGGCCTCTTCAAACAACAACTCGGAAAGCGTCTTCTGCAAAAGCGCCTGTGCCGCACGGGCGTACCAATGGCTCATAGCACCACCTGCCGAAAATAATTTGCACGCTGCAGCTGCATAAGCGCCGCTCGCTTGTGAGGAAAATCAAATTCGCCCAGCTTTTCGTAGGGCACCTGCGCGCTGTAACGCAGTAAGGTCACGTTATCGGCACGGGGCTCACCCATAAGACGCTGGGTGCGGGGGTCGTCGAGAAACAGGTAGTGACACAGAGCTTTTATCCAGGTGAGGGTGTTGGCGCGGCCTAAATGTTTGCGGGACCCGGTAAGCCCGTGCCAACCACGATCATAGGAATGCACATCGTAATAAGCACCCAAGCGGTCTTCAGCACACCAATAAGCCTCGAAATACCCAAAGGGCTCGCCGTTCAAGTAACCGATGAGGCCCAGAGTATGCTCATCACCCTGTTGCTGCTCGAGGTAGCGGCTTAGCTGTTCGCGGCTTTGCGCCATCTCCCAAAATGCCGCCACGCGCGGATCATTCTGCCATTGGTGAAAAAGGTTGAGATCCAGCGCCGGTTGTACAGCGCGAAACCCAATATGACGCTGGAATTCCTGATCGTAGCGAGCGTACACCCAACCGCGCGGTTTTTCCGGGCGCCTCGGATGGCTCACGTCAACGATCTGATGCGCATGCAAATACTGCTTAGGCCGTTGCGATTGCACTTCGCCGCCCTGGTACGGGTAGCTGACAGGGTCGCGCTGCCATAAACCCGGTTGTTGGAAAAAGCCCTCGCGACGAATTGTAACTGTGTCGTCGCCCCGCCCCCCAAGACTGTGGAGGCTGTGCCTCAAGCCCAGGTCGTTCCCGTCAAGTTGAATGTGAATAGCACGGCGCTGCGGGTGACGTTGGAACTGCTGCTCTAACCAGAGCGCCAATGCCCCGGTGGTGTTTACCGGGGTGCACTGATACCGCAACTGATAGTGACTGTCGTTGCTGGCGATATCACACAACCAATCGCCGCTGGCGAGTATCACCCGGGTTCTACCCTGCCAGTCTTCAATGTGCGCATCCATAGGTTGCCCCTGCCAGTGGGGGCGTAGAAGCTGAGACATGTTTATTCCTCCGAACTGCTGTTGCACCACAGCGGATTGCGCTGCGGCCGGTAAAGTTGCAGCGGATCACTCAATGTGTTTTCGTTGAAATCGTAGAGGCTGCAGTGAAGATTACCTTTGAAATAAAGCTGCTCACTGTGCAGCAGATAATCGAGGCAACTGGTGTCGCGCAACGGGCGATTGCGCAACTGTTGCAGAAAGGCGCGGGTAAGCTGCAGAAGCAATCGCTCCGGCAGCAGACCGTCGCTGGCGATGGCTGCGATTACCGCAAACAGGTTATTGACGATCAGATAGTAGGCGAACAGCCTATTGGCCATGCTTTCGTGCAGCTGATTGCCATTGCCAGACGGCAAACCCAGTGCTTCGGCGTGGCGCTCTACCCCAAGCTGAGAAAAGCCCGTGCCCTGGCAATCGCGGTAGTAAAAGTGCGCTGGGTTGAAATTGTTAAGGCGTAGCAGGGTGTTTTGTTGATGCGCACCAAACAGCAAACCTTCATTGGCTTGGGCCATGAGTAGGGGCGCAATGGCCACTTCGAGAAAACGCTGATACCACTCCACAGCGGCACGACGCGCACTGATATTCTCATTCTCAGCCTTGGCTGTGATTACCTGAGCGAGCTGGCTGGGCTGCCCACTGGGCGGGAGCTGACACAAACTGCCCATCATAAAAACCTGCTCTGCTGCCGCACCGCGAAAGGGGTTGTCACGCAAAACGGTGATACTTGCAGCCAGAGCGGCGCCGGAACTGTCGCGCAGCGCCAACCAGGCGGGTTCACGTATCACAGTGAAGCTGGCAAACTGCTGTTGCAGTGCCTGGCCAGAGGGGCCATCCCAGATATCCACCACCTGCAGGCCACGCTCCACCTCCCTGGGCAGCAAGTGCCGCAGTGAATTGGTGAGTCGTACACTGAGCGAATACTTGAGCATGGCGCTGGCCTGTTCGTGATACACACAGCGCAACGACGATGTTGCCGTCCACCATCGACCGGCCTCCCCCAAACTCCGCAATGCTCCCTGTTTCTGCAGCTCATTAAGCTCCGGCATCGCCAGTAAGCGTTGTGCCTGCCAGGGATGCATCGGCCAGAGCACTTCGCCTTCGCGTAACTGCTCTGTCAGTGGTGCGGCTTGCGGGTCTTCGCTGCAAAGATTTAGCAAACGCTGCGGCAAAGCCTCACCGCGATGTTGCATAATCAACTGGCTATGTTGTACCGCCAACCAATGCAGTTGAAAATGCCCCCGGTTTTCGGGGGCGTAGCGTTGAATATCAGCCCCGACAAAACCTTCCTTGCTGCGCGGGCAGGGATGGCAGGGATGCCCACCCAGCAGTGCCTGCTCACTGTCGATAAACCGGGTTTCCGGCTGAAACAGCGTACTGAGATCCCTTTGCCGCAACAACTCGTTTACTTGCGATACGCTATCGATAACACGCCCTTCAAAGCGTTGCGCCGTGTGTACGCACTCACTTTCATCAGCCAGCAGCTGAGCAACGCTTATCAGGTCAATGCTCCGTACCTGCTTATCAATCACCTGCCACCAGAGGTCATAACAGCGAAACACCGCAACTTCGACGGCGGCGTGAACCGGAATAAGCACATGCAAGCCCCGCAATGGCACCACCGCCACCCTCGTAAGGTGCGGTGGCAGCATTCGGCGCCAGGGGTGTGCGTTGGTCAGCCACCACCAGTGGCTGCGCTCTTTAAGAAGTGCATTGGCTAAGCTGCTGGCCGCGTAGCCAAAACCGGCAGGCACTTGCATTGGGCCTTGTGCCTGATGATCTGGTAATGTTTGTATTTGCTCCATACCCCCTCCAATCTCTTTTTAATAATCTAAATGATAACAATTCGTATTTGCAATAATTAATTTGCATCGCTAGACTGCTTCCAGCAAATCCGGGTCGCACAATTCGACCCATTGGCGTGTTGGGGGCATGCGTGACGCAAAAACTTTCAGACAATCATCCCGTTAATTGGCCGCCGCTGGCAGCTACAGCAGCATTGTTGGGCGCCGGGCAAACCGCGTTGTTGGTGTGTTTACCCGCGCTGGCGGACAGTACTGGGCTCGACAGCCATGAATTGGCAGTGCTAGTGGCCGGAGCTGGAGCCTTGTTTTTGGTGGGAACCCCGTTTTGGGGTTGGATGAGCGATCGCTTTGGGCGACGCCTGATTCTTTGGGTGGGAATCTCCGGGTTCTGTGTAAGTCAGGCAGCCACAGCTGCAGTACTGTTGAGTGAAGCAACCGAGCTTTTTTGGAAGCTGTTGGTATGCCGATTAATCTACGGAATAACCGCCTCTGCAATTTACCCGGTTACTCAAAGTTGGCTGTGTGACCATCCGCTGCAACACCACGAAATCAGTGTCGCCGCGCGGCTAACACGGCTCAGTGCCGCTGTGAATATCGGGCGCGTGATGGGTCCGTTGTTAAGCGTGCTTTTGCTGTGGTTCTCTCCGGCAGCGGTATTGCTTGCACTGGCTGTGCTGGCATTACCGCTGCCGTTTTTTTATCGCACCCGTTCCACCAACATCGCAATCACCCCTTCTGAAATCTCACATTCGAAAATTACCTCTGCGGCACACCCTAACGCTCCCAGCAAGCCTCTTGTACTGCTGCTGGCGGTGTTGTGCTACGCCATTGTGATGGGTGTTTTGCAATATGCACTTGGCTTTGTGCTGCGCAGCCACAGCGGCGATGGCATCAACGCCAGCCTTAGCGCAGCGGGCGTACTGGTAGGCACCAGCCTGCTTGTCGCTGTGCTGCAACTGCGTGTTTACAGCCGTATTCGACACCCCTGGAGACGCGCCGTGCCGCTGGCGTGTATCGCCATCAGTTGCGGCGCCCTCTTGCCGTTGCTGTTCCCCACGGTGACTTCTCTACTCCTCAGTTGCCTGCTAACTGCTGCTGGCGTTGCTTGTGTGATGCCGGCGGCCCTCGCCACAGCCGGCCTTCACGGGTCACACCGCGGGCGTCTCTCCGGTTACTTCGCGGCGGCGACCAGCGGCGGTCAAAGCGTGGGAGCGTGGCTGGCGGGCGGGCTATTACTCTTTGGCCCAAACAGCATTTTTATCGCCATGGCGCTGCTCAGCGTGCCGCCCGCCGCGCTGCTTTTCTATCACCGATTTTCTCAATCTTCCTCAATCCGGGCGCGAAAAGGCGCCCCATTTTTAGTTAGCCGCTAGGACCTTGTATGAACACTAAAAAACCGTATTTGTCGTTACCCTGCCTGATGTTAAGTGCCACCCTGGCGAGTGTTGCCACGGCGCAAACTGAGCCTGCCGAAGAACAGATGCTGGTGACGGCAACCCGCACCGAACAGGCGCTATCCAGCCTACCGATGACCGTGCAGCTTATTGAACGCAGCGACATACTGGAACAGCTCAGTGCCGGCGACAGCCTGGCAACGCTGCTCGGTAAACTGGTGCCTGGCATGGGTGTGAGCACCCAGGTTGCCACCGATTTTTCACAAAACCTACGCGGTCGCAAAATTCTCTATCTTATCGATGGCGTTCCGCAGCGTGACAACCGCAATGTATCGCGCTTTCTCACCACAGTGTCACCGCTTACCGTGGCACGGATCGAAGTGATCTCCAACGCTTCAGCGGTATATGGCGCGGGTGGCGCCGGCGGTATTCTCAATATCATCACACGATCCGGTGAGGGCGAGTTGTCGCTGGAGGGTCGCGTTGCAATCAGCAACGCCAATCGCGAATGGACCAATAAAAGTGCCAGCCTGGTTGTGGATGGCACGGGTGCCGGTTGGGATTACCTGATATCCGCCAGCGCGGAATCCCGTGGTGCCGAATATGATGCCGATGGCGAGCGCATCGCACCGGAGCCGGCGCAAACTTCACGCTTCGACTCAGAAAGCCGGGCAGCGCTGGTGAAACTGGGGTACACCTTCAATGCCGATTCCCACCTCGGATTAAGTCTCGACTACTACAAGGATGAGCAAGACACCGACTACGGCCCCAACTTCGGCGGCCCCGGAATTCCTGCATTACTCAATCGCACCCCTGTTGAAGCCAGCGCGGTGCCCGGTCTGGCGCTGGAGGCACAACCGGAGTCGCAACGCCAAGCGGCGCAACTGAGTTATCAGCACACTGCGCTCGGAAGCAGTCAGCTGCAATTGCAGATCTACCACCGCGAACGGGAATACCGTTTTTTTCCTTTCCCAGGTATGGCCTCCCTTAGCCTGCAGCCCGCAATTGCCGCCGTACTGGGCACTGATAATGCGCCTGTGGTGTACGTTAACCAGTCCACTTCCAAAGCGACGGTAGACGGCTTGCGACTAACCGTGACTTCGGACCTCAGCACGGCGTGGCAATTAACCTGGGGCGCCGACGCCAGTAATGATCGCGGTGAACAAAGTGCCAGCGCTTACGCCGTAGAGCCCTACCTGGCATCGGGTGGACTGATTTATGAACCGCTGGGTCTGCAATACAGTTACGGCCCAGACGTGGAGACCCAAAGTCGCGCGCTGTTTGGCAACAACAAATGGGATATCGGCGACGCCTGGACACTGCGTGCCGGTGTGCGCTACGAACACATCAATGCGAGGATTTCTGCCGCAACTCCCCCGCTGGAAACGCTTTTCCTGCACCAATACGGCGATACCGTAAGTCTGCTCAATGGCTACGGCCTGATCCAGGGCGATTCCAGCGCGACGCCACTGTCCGAGGGCAGCATCCGCGACGCCGACTGGTTGTTCAATGCCGGTGCCAGTTATCGTCTTGGGCAAACACACACGCTGTTTGGCAACTACTCGGAAGGCTTCGAGCTGCCCGACTATGCGCGGCTGCTGCGCGATGCCCTGGCCCACAATAGCGTTCTATTGGAACTGGGCCAGGGTTTACAGGCAACCACAGTGGACAATACCGAGCTGGAAGCGATCGGCGTAAAAAGTGTCGAATTCGGTTGGCGTTTTAACAGTGCCGTTGTTAGTGCCAATGCGGCCCTGTTCGCCAGCCGCTCCAGCAAAACCACAGTGTTCAACCGCGACTACACCGTGGACATGCTCGATCAGGAAAAAACCATCAGCGGCCTGGAAGCCAGCCTCACGTACAACTTAGGCAACGACTGGAAAGTGGGTGGCAGCTACGCCTACACCCAGGGGCACACCGACAGCGAAGCTGGTGATCAGCAGGCGCTGCCTGTGGTGGAAGTACCGCCGAGTAAAATCAGCGCTTTTTTAAGCTGGCAGCACGCCCCCTTCCAGCTACGCTTGCAGGGTCTGTGGGTAGGCGACGACGACCGCGCCCAACAAGACACAGCCAACGAACCCAGCGTAGACGGCTACCAGCTGTTCGACCTGTTGTGCAATGTGGCGCTGCCGGTGGGGCAACTGGACCTGGCGGTAACCAACCTGCTCAATGAAAACTATCAAACCGTCTACAGCCAGTGGGCGGAGGGTGTATATGGAAGCTACTCCGGAATTCCCGCACAGGGTCGCATGTTTAACCTCGGCTACCGGTTTAAATTCTAATGACACGCAAGCGCTGGTTGCGCTGGCACAAGTGGCTGGCGCTGAGTTTTGGATGGTTGTTTCTGCTGCAGGGTTTCACCGGAGCGCTGCTTGCTGTGCAAGCGGAGATTGATGGCGCACTCAACCCCGAATTGTTGCAAGCGGGGCAATTATCAGGCGCTATAAGTTTCGGAGAAGTCTATGCCACTGTGCAACAGGCCTATCCCGGCAAGCGCGTGATTTTCATTCAAACACCCAGCCATGGCCTCGGTGTGTATGAGGTTGTGCTGGACAAAATTACCGGGCTGCGGGTTTATGTAGACGGCGTTACCGGAGACATTACCGGTGAGCGCGGCGCATTTACAATTCTCAAAAACATTTTGCTGATATTACACACCGGCATCCTCGGGGGGGCATGGCTCGAAGGCGTTTACGGCCTGAGCGGTTTTGCCGCCCTGATAATGTTGCTGTGCGGTCTGGTGGTATGGTGGCCAAGGCGCTGGTCGCGGGCCTTTAAGGTGTCCACCAATTCGCTGTGGGGCTTTGTAATCAGCAGCCACACGGCGGTGGGTGGCGCGTTGTTTTTAGTGTTATTACCGGTGGTGGTGACAGGAATTATGCTGAGTTTTCACCACTCCGTGGAAGATCTCGCCTACGCGCTCACCGGCGAAGCTCCAGCGGTGCATAAACCAGACATCAGCCCCCAAGCGTTGCGTAGCTACAGCGCCTCAGAACTCGACCGGATCATTGCAGAGGCCCGCGAGGCAACGTCAGGTGCTTCGGCGAGTTTTATCGTGCTGCCACGACGCGAGAACGACATGATTTCGGTGAGATTGCGCCACACCGGGGTGTGGCACCCGACCGGGCGCAGTCAGGCGTGGTTTCACCCTACGAATCTCAGCCTGATTACCAGCAGCGATGAACGTCTGGTGTCAGCCACGGAACGGTTTCTAAACACCCTTTACCCTGTGCACATCGGGCAGTGGGCGGGCTTGGATCTTCGCTGGCTGTGGTCTCTAATGGGGACGTTGGTACTGCTGTTAGGGCTTGGCGGCGTGAGTATCTGGCTGAAGCGCCGCCGCCTGCGCGCGTAAAAACTCAAGCAGTTCCCTAACCCGGCGCGGCACAAAACGCCGCTGCGGGTACACCAAATACAGTGGTGATGGCGAGCCTTGATAGTCGCTTAGCACGACACTGAGTCGCCCGGCTGTGATGTCCTGGTAGGTATCGAGCTCCGACTTATACACCAGCCCCTTGCCAGCCAGTGCCCACTGCCGCGCCAGGGCGCTGTTATCGGTAACCAGCCGCCCGGCTACCACCACCTCAAAATTTTTACCGCCGCGCGAAAAACGCCAATGCCGGTCAATTTGATCACTCACTTTGTAACACAGGCAATGGTGTTCCGCGAGTTGCTCGGGGTGGGAGGGCACGCCGTGTTCGCGTAAATAAGCGGGGCTCGCACACAATACGCGCCGTGCGGGAAACAACTCCCTGGCAATCAAACGGGTATCGCTCAACGGACCATAACGTATCGCCACATCAACCGCCTCGGCAACCAGAGAACTTAGGGTGTCACTCACCCGCAGTTCAATTTCAATCAGCGGATGTTGCGCGATAAAATCCTGCAGCCAGTCGCTTAACAAGGTAGTCGCCAAATCACCCGGCGCGGAGAGAACGATACTGCCCGCCAACTGGTGTTGTTGGGCGGTGATGTCCTCGCAACCTTCACGTAACAATTCAAGCGCCTGCTCACAACTGCGATAGAAGATTCTGCCCTGCTCAGTAAGCCGCACAGAGCGCGTAGTGCGTTCAAACAATCGCACCCCCAGGCTATGCTCGAGGCGTTTGATGGCCAAGCTTAAGGTCGCGGGGGTTTGTTCCAACAATTTAGCAGCCGCGGAAAAGCTGCCACCGTTGGCCACTTCCATAAACTGGCGTAATTCGGCGATATTCACATTGGCTTGGGTCATCATTATTAAATAATATTTAAAAATAATTTAAAGTAGCTGCATATTAATAAATTTTTACGACTCAATATACTGAGTGCTCCAAAATCATTCCCTCCAGGAGCCCCCAATGCCCACTAAATTGAGCGCACCATTTAGCGCAGCCACACTGGCCCTTACCGCAGGACTATTAACAAACCACGCGCTTGCCGATATGCTCGATCGGCCGGTAGGCTACCAATACCCCCCCTATAGCGGTGCGCAGCCCAAGGCACCCTCGCAACGCCTGCACTTAATATTGCTGGGTGTGGCCAATGTAGAACGTGCAAGAACTTTTTACGAGGCGCTCGGCTGGCAGATTTCACCACGTTCCGACGCCGGATTTGTCAGAATCGATCTTGGTGGCTATGCCATCGGCCTGCTATCTCGAGAGGCGTTCAGCGAAGAAGTTTTTGGAACCCCGCAAATCCCGCAGGGTAGTTACCAAGGCATAGCATTAGCCCACCTGGTAACTCAGCCCGAAGCTGTGCCGGAATTATTAAATCGCGCGTTACAAGCGGGCGCCACCCTGGTCAAACCGGTGACGCGCACCCCTTGGGGAATCAATGCTTTCTTTAAAAGCCCCGACGGGCACCTGTTTGAAATCGACTACGAGCGCACCTGGGTGTTTGACGAAGATCACCGTTTACAGGTTGATGAGTGACCACTGGCACCTAATTGCTTATAAGATTCGGTCACAAGGTCTGCGCGGGCTATACTGCCTTTAAAACAATATGGTGAGGAAACCCCATGGCCGAAGCACCAGGAGGTGGCTACAAGGAGCGCTATCTCAAGGCGCTGGAAGACCAGGAGCGTCAGGAAAAACAGTTCAATTACCAATTGGAGTTACTGCGTAAGACTCTCACCTACCTGGGAGCGGCGGCACACGGCCTGGATAAATCTCTCGACGCCGAAATGTTGCGCCTCAAGGAAAAAATGCGCGGCGCCAGCGGCCCGCAGGTGGTCGACCAATTGGAGCGGGTGCAAAAGGCCGTAAGCCAATTCGAGCGTGCCCGCGATACCGAAAACGCCAATGTGGTCGCAAAAATGAAAGCCATGTTGGAGTGCTTTCTGGTACTCCACCTTCCCGACGATCTCCACAAAAAGATTCAACAGGCCAGTAAGTCTCTGCCGCAAAATTTGCACAGCTATCGCGTTTACCCGCTGGTATTGGGGGAACTCACACTCTTACAGGAAAGCGCCCTTCAAGCGGCGATGAACCCGCCCACCTCGTTTTGGCAACGCTTAAAAGGCGGCCGCAGCCTGCAATCACGCGCCGCGGTTGCCGAAGAACCCGAACTGCAGCGCAAGGTTTACGATCAGGAAATCAGTGAAGAAAGTCTCCAGCTGGCCCCCGATGTAGACGCCGCCGATAGCGGCGCGCAGACCAGCGAAACCCGCAAACCACTCTCAGTCACAAAAAATTACCTCGAAGAAGACAGTTTCGAGGTGGTCGCGCAACGCATCTGCCGCACCCTCGCGGAATTGGTCGATAGCATCGAACCCAACGATATCATCAGGCACAAGGTGGAGTTGGTACGCTCCCGTATCGAGCGAGGTATGGATTGGTTTGCGCTCTCTGTTACGCTCGAAGATATCCGCGATATCCTCATGCAGCGCTACCTGGATGTCGATCGTGAATTTAGCCAGTACCTCTTGCAAGTTAACAAAGAACTGCAAACGATTTCGCAGGTTCTGGGAGTTGCTCTGGAGCAGGAGAGCAGCAACCTTGAAGCGGCCGATGCCCTGAGCGAAAAAGTGCACTCCGAAGTGGCTAAAATGCACAACAGCATGTCGAAGTCGGCCGATTTGAACAGTCTCAAACAGGCGGTGACCAGTCACTTAGGGGTGATTCAACAGGCACTCACAGACTATCGTCAGCAACACGAAGTAGCGCCGGGAGAAAGCCTCAGTGATCAGCTAAAAGCCTTGCTGCAAAAAGTCGAATCTATTGAGAACGAGTCCAGCAAAACCAAAGAATTGCTGGAAGAAGAACGTTACAAAGCCACCCACGACAGCCTCACCGGCTTGCCAAATCGCGAAGCCTACAACGAGCGCGCCTTTCAGGAGTTTCAGCGCTTTACGCGTTACAGTCGGCCCCTCGGAATCGCCGTGTGTGATATCGACTACTTCAAAACCATTAATGACAACTACGGCCACCAAGCCGGTGACAAGGTGCTGAAGCTGATTGCCCGGCTGGTTTCCACCCGGCTCAGAAAAGTCGATTTTGTGGCGCGCTACGGTGGCGAGGAATTTGTGATTCTGCTCCCTGAAACCACTGCACAGCAGAGCTTCAAGGTGCTCGACAAAATTCGCGCGGCGGTTTCCAAGGCCGCCTTTCGATTTGGCGACAACCCGGTAAAAATCGGGATTTCGTTCGGCATCACCGCATTTATCCCGGAAGATTCTGTGGAATCTGCCTTCGAACGCGCCGACAAAGCCCTCTACCGCGCCAAAGCCGAGGGCCGCAACCGCTGTGTTGTCGACGAGGGTCCGCAACAGGCATAATCGCGCCTCGCTCCGAGTTTTCGCCGATCATGCCCGACATTTATTACTGCTCCGAACCCAACTACACGCCGGTATCCGAACTACCTGCCGCACAATTGTTCGACGACGAGGAAGCAACCCGCTACAAACGCATGCAAGCACGTGTTGCGGCACGCTTTGCCCAGGCGCGCTGGATGGTGAAATCACTCCTGGCGAAGCGCTTGCAGGCTCCCCTGGAAAACATCCGCTTTGCCTACAGCGAAAATGGCAAACCCCACCTGCCCAATCACCCCGAATTGCACTTCAGCATTTCTCACTGTGACGACGCCGTGGCGATTTCCATCAGTGATTTCCCATCAGGGGTTGACGTTGAGCTTATCGAACGACGCCGCGGTAAACTCGAGCCCCCCTGGGAGAAACCCGAAGTATTTATGCACCAGCATACCGCGCGATGGCTGGATTTGGTCGAGCCCGCCGACAAACCACAAATGTTCACAATACTGTGGACACTGCTGGAAAGTCAGGTGAAGGTCTGCGACAGCTCCATTACGGTGGCCTCGCGTCATCTCGAAATCGATATAAAAAATCACCAGGCCCCCTGGCAATTGAGTTATCGCGCCTGTAAAGCACTGCCGCCGGTGGTTTGGCAAAGTTTTTTAAACTGGGGGGATGACGCTGGTAAGCGGGTGATCAGTGTTGCACAGCTGGCGTCGCAAGCGACTGAACCGGTTGCCCTGTATGATTGGGTCAGCGCGGAGCCTGTGGCGGTGAGTGCAATCGCAAAGAGCTAACTAGAGGCTCAACAGATTGCTAATACGGCTGATGAGTTCTTCCTCGTCCACGGGCTTGGTAACCAGACCATCCACACCGCTCGCGATAATGGACTCACGCTCACCCTGCACCGCGTGCGCCGTGAGCGCCAGCACGGGAATATCTTTGAGATGCGGAGTGGCTCGAATTTTCTGGGTCGCCTCTTTGCCATCCATGCCCGGCAGCGAGATATCCATCAGCACCATGTCGTAATTTTTTATTTCTAACATCTCCAAACCTTCTTCGGCGGAATCGACACAGGTAATTTGGAACCCCTCATCCTCAAGAATCCAGGTAACCAACTGTTGGTTATCGGGGTTGTCTTCCACCACCAAAATTGCTTTTGAAGAATTAGACATGGCTTTACGCAGTACGCGACTCACTATGTTCGTTTACTCAAACTAAGCATATACCAGCTTTATTTGTTTCGCCGAAAGGTGATCAGGCTTAGAATCGTCGCTAACCGCAATTTATTGTCGTTTCGCCGATTTCTTTAACCTGCTCCCGCCTTTTTCATCTAATTTTTGACGCAAGTCGATCGAGTCAAAAATTTCGTCACATCTCTGGGAGTATAGTTTGCGTAATCATTTCTTGTCATGGAGACCCGAAAAATGACTCAAAGGCTGTTTGGCTTCTTACTCGCAGCATTACTCAGTAATAGCGTACTTGCGCTGGATTCCCCTCCACCCCCCGACCCCAACCGCAGCGACAACGAAACCCGCGATATCCAGGTGTACGATGCTCTGGTTGGCAGCAACCCCGATCAGGATTTTTCGCTCTACCGCTTGAACTACGCCATCGCCAATGATGAAGACCTGCTGTTGCAATACAGCTTTAAATACCGCGTTCTGGGTGAACTTTATTTGGCGTATACCAACCTGGTGCTGTGGGATATCTACCACGCCGAACAACCCGCGATCGACAATAACTTTATGCCCGAGTTATTTTATCGATTTCTAATTTACAAGCCCTGGCTAACTTCGGTCGACGCGGGATGGTTCCATCGTTCCAACGGTCGTGAGGGACCAACGTCGCGAGCCTGGGATCGCTGGCAAGTACGCTTCAACACCGACTTTAAGTGGCGCCACATGGATGTCATCTGGCAAACAGCATTCAACTCCGACATTAAAAAAAGCTCAAAAAACAAAGACATTAACGACTACTACGGCCCGTGGGAAAGCGGATTGACGTTTCGCAATTTGTTGGGAAATCATCAAAATCAATTGGATTTATTAGTGGGCCTGGTCGCCGGTGAAGATGGTTACCGATTTAATACCGGCCAAAAAACCGTAGGCCTGCACTACCGCATGCGCTGGGCAAAATTCAAACCCACCTTGTACCTACGATATTTCAACGGCTACGGCGAAGTTATTCAAAACTACAACATCAAAACAGAATCGCTGCGTTTTGGTTTGTCGTTTCATTATTAAAGAAAGTTAGAGGTGGGTGTGGATTCATCAAACGATAAAAAAGCATTACTTCAACAGTTAACCATTAGCGAACAAACGGAAACGACGAGCGGTTTTGGTATGGCTCACCTAATTGCCGCTGCATTATTAGGCGCAGCGGCCAGCGGCTTTCTGGTTTGGTGGTTGCTGCCGCAAACCGCCGCAGCGCCAACACCGGTAGCAAGCAAGCCATTAATCACTGCCCAAACGGAAGCACCGAAAAAAAATATCGTTAACGCGGCGGTACTCAATGCCTCCGGTTATATCACCGCGCGGCGCGTTGCGACGGTTTCCTCGGAGGTTATGGGGCGCATAATTTCGGTAGACGTTGAAGAAGGCATGGCGGTAGCTGAAGATCAGATTCTGGCGCGACTCGACGACGAAGCCGCACGAGTCAATCTGGATTTGGCACGCGCCCAAATTGTAGCGCAGCGCGAACGAATCAACAGTTTTCAAACCGATCTGGAAGAAGCCAGGCGCGTATTAAATCGGGTCACCCAACTGGACCATGAAAAATTCACCAGTGAAGCGGCACTTACCCGCGCCCAGGCCGACGTCAAAAAAGCCACCGCAGGATTAGCCACCAGCCGCGCAGAGCTTCGCGTGGCAGAACTCAACGCGGAACGCTTATCACAGGAAGTGGACGACCACACCATTCGCGCACCCTTCTCAGGTGTGATTACCGTTAAAAATGCCCAGCCCGGTGAAATTGTTGCACCAGCGGCGGCCGGTGGTGGTTTTACACGCACCGGTATTTGCACCCTGGTGGATATGGACTCGCTGGAAATCGAAGTGGATGTCAACGAAGCCTTTATTGGCCGTGTCGCAGCGGGCCAAAAAGTTATCGCCAATCTCGATGCCTACCCCCAATGGGATATTCCCGCGCAGGTGATTGCCATCATTCCCACCGCCGATCGCGCCAAAGCGACCGTGGCGGTGCGTATCGCACTACAAGTTAAAGATGCCCGCGTGCTGCCAAACATGGGGGTTAAAGTCGCGTTTCTTGATAACAGCAGTGGTGCGAACTCGGTCAATTAACAATTAGCAAATAAGGAAGGAGGATTTCCTGTGAACAACGCCCCTTTGTTTGAATTAAACAATGTTTCCAAGCGGTTTACCAAAGGTAAGGAAACCATCACCATTTTCGACAATCTCAATATGACCATTCCCCAGGGCGATTTTATCGCCATCATGGGGCCTTCCGGCTCGGGTAAAACGACACTGCTTAATATGCTCGGAGGGGTCGATCGCCCCAGCGGTGGCGAAATAAAATTTGCGGGCAGCGGCATTGATTCACTCAGCGAAAACGCACTCGCCAAGTGGCGCGCCGATAACGTGGGTTTTATTTTTCAGTTTTACAACTTAATGCCCATGCTCAACGCAGCAAAAAACGTAGAACTGCCCTTGCTGTTAAAAAAACTTTCCAAAGCGCAGCGCCAAAAAAGTATTTCCGCAGCACTGGAATTGGTGGGCCTCGCAGACCGAGCCAAGCATAAGCCCGACGAACTTTCCGGCGGTCAGCAACAACGGGTCGCCATTGCCCGCGCCATTGTCTCCGACCCAAAACTGTTGTTGTGCGACGAACCCACCGGCGATCTCGACCGCAACACTGCCGATGAAGTACTGAAAATTCTTCAAGCCTTAAACGACGACTTCGGCAAAACCATCATTATGGTTACCCACGATGCCCTGGCAGCCAAGTATGCAAAACGCTGTATCCATCTTGATAAGGGAGAGTTTGTCGAGAAGGAGCTGGCGGCGTGAACGATCTCTATTTAATTTATCGCAACCTCACGCGCAACAAACTGCGCATGTTTCTAAACAGCACCGCCATTGTTATTGCTTTTATGCTATTCGGCGTGCTGTTTTCTCTGAAAGATGCCTTTGAAGCAGGCGTGGAGCTTACCGCCGATAACCGCCTGGTTGTTGTCAATAAAATTAATTTTACGCAACCGCTGCCCATGGCGCACGTTAACAAAATTCGCGCGCTCGAAGGTGTTAAAGATGTTTCCTGGGCCAATTGGTTTGGCGCCTACTACCAAGACCCACAAAAACAACTGGTTGCCTTCGCTGTAGACCCACAAAGCTGGCTGCAGGTTTACGATGAACTGGTGGTAACAGACGAAGCCAAACAAGCCTGGTTTAACGAACGCCAGGGCTTGCTGGTGGGCAAACGCATGGCCGATTTAAAAGGCTGGAAGGTGGGCGATCGCATACCCATATCCTCAAGCATTTTTTCCCAGGCCGATGGTTCACACACCTGGGATTTTGTGGTATCCGGAATATTTACCACCAAGGAAGCGCAAATCGACACCAATTATTTTATGCTTCACTACAAATATTTTATCGAGACACAAACCTTTGGTAGCGACTGGTTTGGCTGGGCCGTGTTAACAACCGACGACCCATCACTGAATGAAGTCGTCGCAAAACGCATCGACGATACGTTTGCCAACTCACCCGCAGAAACAGAAACCACGTCCGAAAAACAATTCAACAAAGCCTTTATTGAACAAATTGGTAGTATTGGTTTGATTATTACCTCGGTGGTTACCGCCGCGTTTTTTACCATTCTGTTAATCGTTGGCAACTCGATGGCACTGGCAGTGCGCGAGCGCACTTCGGAAATTGCGGTCATGAAAACCTTGGGGTTTCAGGCAGCGCGGGTGTTCCGCATGATTTTATCGGAATCCATAATGCTCGCTGTTATAGGTGGTTTTCAGGGCTTGTTAATCGCCTGGTTTATTGTCAATGGCGCGAGCCGCGACCCGAGCCTGCAAAATATTCTTCCCAACTTGGTGCTCGGCTCTAACACTGCGGTGTTGGCGTTTGCTTATATGATCGCACTTGGCGTGCTCACCGGGTTTTTCCCTGCGTGGCGGGCCATGAAACTCAACACCATCGATGCACTGAACAGGAGATAAGCACATGGCACAAGCACTCGCACAAATCAGCGCCGTGGTGATGATGAATATACGCAGCCTGCCGCAACGGGTTTGGATGAGCCTCGCCACCTTAATTGCCATCGCCATTGTGGTCGCGGTTTTATTGGCGTTTCTGGCAATGGCCAATGGATTTAAACAAACCGTTAAAGGTACCGGCTCCCAGGACATAGGCGTGGTACTGCGTCAAGGCTCCCAGGCGGAACTCAACAGCGTGTTGCTGGGCGATGTTGTCGACATCATCGAAACCGCCCCGGGTATCGCCAGTGATGACAACGGCCCCATCGTTTCCGGCGAACTTTACGTTATTGTTGACGGCAAACGTAAATCCACCGGGCGCGAAGTAAACCTGCCGCTGCGCGGTCTCGATTTAAAGGGCATTGCCCTGCGGGATAATATAGAAATAATTGAGGGTCGCGCTTTTACACCGGGCACCAATGAACTGATGGTGGGCGAATCCGTGCTGATGGAATTCGACGGTTTTGAACTGGATAAAACCATTCGCCTCAATAATATTGAATGGAAAGTGGTCGGTGTGTTTTCAGCTGGCGGCTCCGTTTTCGGCAGCGAACTCTGGGCCGATGCCAAAACCATACAATCACAATTTAATCGTGGCAACAGCGTGCAAGTGATGCGCGTTAAATTAGAAACGCCCGGTGATATACAACCCCTCAAAGATTTTTTCGCAAACGACCCACGCACCAACCTCGACGTATTTGTAGAAAACGACTATTACGCGCAACAGTCACAGGGCATGTCTGACCTCATTTTTTATCTGGGTTGGCCGCTGGCCATTGCCATGGCTATCGGTGCATTAGCCGGTGCACTCAACACCATGTACACCTCAGTATCACAACGCGCCACAGAAATCGCAACGCTACGCGCGATTGGCTTTAGCGGATTTTCTGCGTTCTGCGGCACACTCGCCGAAGCGCTGGTCCTCTCGGTAATCGGTGGCTTAATCGGTGGCCTCGCAGCATTTTTATTGTTCGACGGGATTACCGCCTCTACCCTGGGCGGCAGTTTTACGCAAATTGTATTCGATTTCGAAATTTCCGCTGCGGGATTTTTGCATGCAATACAACTGGCGTTGGTGATTGGTTTTATTGGGGGATTTTTTCCGGCGTTACGGGCAGCCAGGTTGCCGGTGGTGGTGGCGTTTAAGGTTTAGTGAACCGCGTAAGACATAATGCGTTTTTAATCAAACACTACACAAATATGACCTAGTATAGGCGTCGCCGTTATACAAGCGTCTATTAACCAATTACCGCTAGTATGTTGATGCTATCTATTACAGTTACTACTGAACAGATCATTTTACTTTTACGTCGAAGTTATTTCACAAAAAAATGTTATGTGTCACGTAATTCATTCAATTATACAACGTTTACAATTATTAACACCTAGAAGCGAACCATAAAAGGCATTGATACAAATCACAAATCTTTATTTTGGGTGTTTTTTTAAACAGTAAGCACTAATAAAGATGATGGTCAAACCCGTATCAAAATTATATCATTTTATGAACAAGGAAAAAGTGCCACAAGGAAACAAGCTCACTTTAATCTGTTCGGCAAATATTGTTGCTCGTGTTTCCCTCCCAAATCTCTTCTTATATCAATTTGTAACGCCCAAAGCTCTGATAATTAGGGTCTGAATGGTTTCTTAATATGCATAAATATGTTCTTAATCTAGTTGTTGCAAATATTCTGTTCACAAGTCCTTTGGCTTTTTGTGTTGATTTCCAAGCAGAAATCACTTGGATAAGCAATAAGGACAACAGATACTATGATTCTCATGTTGACGCATGCGCGTGGCAGACAAATCCAGAAGTTTTTTTTAACTTCCGAGCTGGCAGTTGTTTAGCAAGTCAATGCGACTGTATTTATGACTCCAAGATATTCAACAACATCACTACAGATACTTACGCGACAAATTGGGTTACTAGAAGTAATTCCTGTCCCCCAGGGTTTTCTCTCACCAGCAACGATTACCCGGGCCAGTGCTCTGGTGAACCGGTTGAAGATAACATCTGTGAAGAAGGCTACAATTTCAATGCACAATCTGGTCAGTGTGAAGCATTGTGCGAAGAGGGACAGGATTGGGTGGATGGAAGCTGCACGAATCCGGATACAGAAAACAATCCATGCACGCAAACCAATAATCCAATCGACCTTATCGAAGGAGAGAAATACAGAACAGAATCAGTTCTGACAATTGGTACGGTACATCCCATCGAATTCAGTTTCGCTTACCGAAGCCATATTGCCCTGGAGCAATCAGGCTATGGGCTCGCTGCTGGCAACGGACACATAGACAATAACACATATTACGTAGCGGATACCAAGGCACCCATGTCAGCCTCAGCTGCGGCAAGCTACTTCTCCAATCGTCAACAAATTCTTTACGACAAGCGACCTTACGCCGGTGGATATTGGACCTTCAACTATAATCACTGGGCTTATCTAAGAAACGACAAATTGATATGGGTGCGTCCCAACGGAAAGAAAATTAAGTTTAACCTTGACGGAAGCTCAACGATTTACTCTCATTTGTTTTCAGAAAGCTCAACAAATGGAAGTTGGAAAATCACTGACTCTTCAGAGGACAAGCAGTATGTATTCGACGAAAAAGGCCGACTCATCCAGATAAATAATCAGTTTGGGAAGCTAGAGTTAATCTTCCACTACGAAGAGCTCGGCTTTGATATCGTAAAAATAGAAAACGCACAAGGTGCTTGGCTAGAGATTTCATACGAAGAATTTGTAGTTAACCCATCAACGATTTCCGCTATCCTTGGAGATTATGAAATCGCACTCCCTGTGCAAGTAGTAGATAGCTCCGGTAGAAAAGTCGATATAAGTTGGGATCATGTCTACAGTGGGCGGCTGCAGTCGTTCCCGCTCATCACTAAAATTTCCTACCCCTATTTGGAATCGCCATCGGGCTTTAGGGAATATCAATACAACAATAATACTTTTTCGAATTTGCTAACGGATATTGTTGATTATCCTAACGGTCTCTCCGGCGAGCAAGTCCAATTTGCTCATTTTGATTACGACAATAAGGGCCGCGCCATCTACAGTGCCCTCGCCAACGGTGTAGACGCGATTACCGTTGAGTACGTCGACGACCTCATACGCACTGTCACCAATGTACTGGGCAAGCAAGCCACCTACACCTTCGCGACGGAACATGGCGTTCGACGATTAGCCAGTGTGGTGGGTGAACCCACCGAAACCTGTGTGCTCAGCGAAACCAGTTATACCTACAATAGCGACGGCACGCGTGCGTCCAAAGTCACTAACGGCGTAACCACCACCTATGGTTATAACGCCAGCAAACAACGCACTTTGGTCACCGAAGCCACGGGCACCGCCGAAGCGCGCACCACCACCACCGAGTGGCACCCCACCCTTAACGTGCGCACTAAAATTATTGAACCCGATAAAACCACCCGCTACGACTACAACGACACCACCGAACTGCTCGACGCCGTGCACATTGATGCCGACGGTAAAACTCGCAGCACCGCATATACCTATTATGCTAACCGTTTAGTTCACACGGTCGATGGCCCACGCACCGATGTTGCCGACATCACCACCTATGCCTACGACGAGCAACTCAATCTCGCCAGCGTGACCAATGCCGCCAACCAGACAACGCTCTACAGCAATTACAATGGACAGGGGCAAGCCGGCACCGTCACTGATGCCAACGGTTCAGTGTCGCAATACAGCTATGACGTCGCCGGTCGCGTGGAAACCGTCAGCGTCCAACACCCCAGCGGGAACACCAGTCTCGATTTAAGCACTGTCTATGATTACGACCCACTCGGCAACCTGGTGACCATGACCTTTGCCGATGGCTCCAGCCTCAGTTATGAGTACGATGCCGCCAACCGTATTGAGGCTATCAGTAACAATCTCGGTGAGCGCATCGAATTGACCCTTGATAAAGCCGGAAACACCACGCAACAGCTGATTAAAAACTCGAGCGGTGTGATCACCTTCCAGGCCGGTCGCGCTTACGACGAACTCAGCCGAGTAATTCGCCAAGTGGGCGCCGCTGGGCAAACCACCCATTTTGGCTACGATGCCAACGACAATCTCACCCAAACCACCGACGGCCGTGAGTTTGTGACCAACTATGAGTACGACACCCTCAATCGTGTCACCAAAACCCTGCAACCACTGGGCATCACAACGGAAATGGGCTACAACCCCGCAGACCAATTGCAAACAGTAACCGACCCGGAAACCTTAAAAACGCAGTATCACTACAACGGCTTCGGCGAACTCACCCAACGTATCAGCCCCGATACCGGCACCACCGACTACACCTACGACAGTGCGGGCAACCTCACAAGCAAAGCCGATGCACGAGGTATTGTGGCGCTCTACAGCTACGATGCCCTTAACCGTGTTACCAGCATCGAATACCCCAACGACACCACGCAAAACATCACCTACGAATACGATGACACCAGCAACGGCAACTACGGTATCGGTCGCTTAACGGCCATTATCGATGCCAGTGGTGAAACTCGGTTTGCCTACGATTATCTCGGTAACCTGTTAAGCAAAACCACCACCATCGCCACGCAAACCTTTACCAGCGAATATCAATACGACGCGTTTGGGCGACTCCAAACCCAGGTATACCCCAGTGGCCGTTTGGTGCATTACAGTTACGATGCCTTAAGCCGCATTCACAGTATCACCACCCAAGCCAACAGCAGCGCGCCCCTGGCCACCGTGATCACCGATGTCAGCTACCTACCCTATGGCCCCGCCACACAGTGGACCTATGGCAATGGCATTGTGCACACCACCCGCTACGACCTCGATTACCGTGTCAGCAGCATTGAAGACGACGGCTCCAGCCCGCTGTACCACCTCAGTTACGGCTACGACGCCAACAACAACATCGAAACCCTCGATAACCTGGTGAACAGCGTTGCCGCCCAGATGTTCAGCTACGATGCCGTGGATCGTCTCGACACCGCGCAGGGGAATTACGGCGCACTGGATTACGACTACGACAAGGTGGGCAATCGCACCCAGAAACAGCACACACAAGGCGGCAACACCAACACCGAGAGCTACAGCTACGCACTCACCAGCCATCAACTGCAAGCAGTCACCAATACCCAAGGCGGTAACCGTACCTTTAGCTACGATGCCAATGGCAATGTGTTAACCGACACCCACAGCAACAGTCTGGTCTGGGAATACGACGACACCAACCGCCCTAAGGCGGTTACCGTGAACGGCGAGCGCATTGAATACCGCCACAATGCCCTCGGGCAGCGGGTATTTAAGCAGCATGGGAATACCACCACCTACTATCACTACGATGAAGCCGGAAAACTCATCGCGGTCAGTGATGAACAAGGCAACACCCTCGAAGAGCATGTGTGGTTCAACAACACACTGGTAGCCTCACTAATAGAACCCGTAACGGCGGTAAACACCAGCAGCAGCGTTTTATTGGAAGCCAACTTCGACAATCAAGACTTGAGCGGCTGGCAAATAGTTGATAACGGCGCCAAGATGGGCCCCTCCAGTTGGTATTTTGACAACGGCGCCCTGTGCGAGAACTCCAACATTTACACCGACACCGGTCCCTCCCGTCCCGGTACCTATGCCGCTTATAGCAGCGGCGCGAGCTGGTCGGACTATGAAGCTTCGGTCACGCTGCTTTCCAGTGACGACGACGGCATCGGCCTGCTGTTTCGCTACGTCGATGATAACAACTACTACCGCTTCTCGATGGACAGCCAACGTGCCTACCGGCGTCTCGTGAAAAAACAGAACGGTGTGTTTACCGTGCTGTTTGAAGATAACACCCCCTACATCCTTAACCAGCCGTACGGCTTACGTGTAAGCGCACAAGGTAACAGCTTAAGCATCTGGCTCGATGACCAACTTTGGTATCAGGGCAGCGACACTAGCCATGCCCAGGGAAGCATTGCCCTATACGCCTGGGGCGAACAGGCCGCGTGTTTCAACGACCTCTCCGTAAACTCACTGGAGGCCGCGCAATGAAAAACCAAAACACCACCACAGCCCCCCGCCGCATGCTTGACAAGGACATCATGAAAACCTTTGCTTCCGTAATAAAAAACAGCGTTATCGCCCTAACCCTGATTTACCCAATGCTGCTCGCCCAGGCTGAGCCCGAATTGTATTTTGTGCACAGCGATCACCTGAACACGCCACAAATGCTGACGGATCAAAACGGCAATGTGGTGTGGCAGGTGCAAAGCCAAACGCCGTTTGGAATTGTGGAGACTAATGAAGATGTGGATGGGGATGGACAGGCGGTAGAATTTAACCTGCGGTTTCCGGGGCAGTATTATGATGGAGAGACCGGGTTAAGTTATAACTACTTTCGGGATTATGATCCTTTGTTGGGGAGGTATATTCAATCTGATCCGATTGGGTTGGAGGGGGGGATTAATACTTTTTCTTACGCCGATAACCTCCCAACATCCAACATAGACCCTCTGGGTTTAAGATCTTGCAATTTCGTTGAATACTCTAAATGTTCGGACTACTGCGAAGGAAATGGTGGCTTTGTAAAAAGTTGCTCTTGGCATGGCGCATTCGGATTCGGCGCCTACTTATGTACTTGCGAGAAAAAATTTGATGGCCCAAATCCAGAAGATGAAATTCCGCCTGACACAGGTGACAACTCATCAGATTATGAAGGAAATCAGTGTCCGGATCCAGCAAAAAAGGACTGCTTAGCATTAAAGAACAGCATTCTCAATACGTGCAGCAGTCTTTCAGGAAATAAAATGATGAGATGTTTTGAAGCAGCTAACGAAACATTTAGACAATGCATGGGCTATTAGTAATGGGATCACACATCAAGAATATTGTTGCAAATCGAACCCTCAAACTTAAACACAAGCGATCGGACAATTTATCCTCGTTAACAATAAACGTAGGAAACCCTCGTTTGCTAAGCAAAGAAGAAATAGGTTACTCCGAAAATAGCACTGTTTCTGCGTGCGAAGTAGAATTTATTGGCCTACCGATTGAAACAATCATAGTCCACGGGATTGATTCAATACACGCAATACAACAAGCAGTTCAAATCGATAAATATTTAACAAAATATCGGAATGAATACGAATTTTATTATATCAGTGGCGATTTGTACTTCGAATAATAAGAACCGTTTGCGGCTGTACCACGGTTAACATTATGATTCACAGGGTGGGCAGGCCTAAAGCGCCTCCCCCTGCGTTTCGACGAAATAAAGAAGTATAATAATTCATGGAGCTGAAAAGGGGAGCCATTGGATTGTGACTAACATAACTTGGAAATCACGGCCGTACCCCGGATAAAAACGACGCCTTGTAGGGTGAGTAAGCCGAAGGCGCCTCCCACGCGTTGCGATATTTAACACTTGCAATTTTTATGGCTTACCAACGAATTATTATCTGAATTACGCGGGAAATTTTGACATCGGAATGCCGTGAGGCGCCTTCGGCTTACACGGCCTACGGTAAATCACTTTTTTCTTATAGGGTTGGGGTGTGTTTATATTTACAGGGAGGTTTTATGTCGCGGTATCGACGCGTTCGGGTTTGTAGCGGGACGTATTTCTTTACGGTGAATTTACTCGAACGGAAGCGTTCGCTGTTGGCGGATCGAATTCAGGATTTGCGCGAATCGCTTGTCTTTGTAAAACATCGACTCCCGTTTCATATTGATGCTTGGGTGGTGCTGCCAGACCATTTGCATGCGGTTTGGACCTTGCCGGAAGGCGATTATGACTATTCCACCCGTTAGCGCGAAATTAAAAAGCGGTTTTCTGCCAAAATTCCACAAATCGAATATCTCTCAGCAAACCGAACCAAACGTAACGAGCGAGGCATTTGGCAGCGGCGTTTTTGGGAACACACCATTAGAGACACAAGAGACTACCTTGCTCACCTCGACTAGGTTCATCTTAATCCCTTTAAACATACATTGGTCAACAGCGTAAAAGAGTGGCCATATTCATCGTTTCATACATACGTAAAAAACGGTGTATATCCAATAGAGTGGTGTGGTTAAAAGCCACACCCCGGAAATAGTGTGTCTATTAAATAATGGATGTAGCAATATTATGATAAATTATCCATATAGAATAATGGCAGAAAAACTAAATATTTTAATTCATTGCGTTAGATAGCTAAACAGTAGCTACAAGGGAATTGATCAGTGTTTAACAGTGCAAACAACCAATCTCACTTATTTCTAAAATCATCACTACTCATATTCTGTGCATGCTCATCACTTTGCAACGCCAACACTTGGTATAAACCAAGCATGGGTAGTGGAATCCACAGCTCTGTAGCCAGCGCATGCGAAGCACATAGATTAAGAATGCAACAAATCTCAGAAGAAACAGCATCGAATGCCGATAATTGGGAAAACCGCAGTCTTTGGCAATGTACAAACATCGGCGCATCAGATTACACCCTGGTTGCCACCAAAGCGGATACGGGTAATTGGCAATCTACGCTTCTATATGTTCCACAAAAAATAGAATGCAATGAAGATGAAACTCTTAATGCCGACACCCTAACATGTGTTCCACCGGTATATTGCGATGCAGGTTATGCGCTTAATGAAGCAGGGGACACGTGCGAAGCTTGGTGTGAAAACGGGGAATCCTGGAGCGATGACACGCAATCGTGCATTACTGATGAAGAACCACAGGATTGTGAAAACACCACCAGTAACCCGATAAATATATTAAATGGTCTAAAATACCGCACAGAATTTGTTCATAAAACCGGAATTCACTTCCCAATTGTATTGAGTTACAACTACAACAGCCAACGAGGCAAAGAACAACTGGGTAGTTTTTCGCTTGCATCTGGCAGTCAACGAGAGAACGTCTTTCTTGCGGCAACACATCCTCCACGAACATCTTCAAGCCCTAGCCCAGCCGCCAGTGTATACGACTTACTCTATAATGGAGAAAAAGCCGATTCCGCTAATTTAAACAGCTATTGGCGCCATAACTATCAGGAAGCCCTCTACCCGCGTATAGACGGTAGCTATGCGTGGCATAAATCCGATGGCCAAATCATTCGTTTTAATTCGTCGGGACAAAGCTCCCTGTATTCGAAGATTTCAATCACCTCACTAAATAATGCTGAAATCGCGCAGCTTGGCTTTGAAGGACACAAACTCGTCACAGGTAGCAACAAGCCAATCAAAATATTCGATGATAAAGGGCAATTACGTCAGATATTTGATAAATCGACAAAGGTTTATCACAAGCTTATTTACAATCAATATTCCCAACTCTCCCGTATCGAACATTCAAACGGCGCGTATCTGGAATTTAGTTACAATGCCGTAAGCCCGCTGTCACATAACACCGCCAGTGATATGGTGGCTTATTATCCAAACGAGATTGTCGACGAGCAAAATCGTCGCGTACTCCTGGAATGGGGCTACAGCTATACAGGCAGCGTACAAAGTTTTTTGCTACTCACAAAAATATCCAGATTAACCGAACAACTAGGTAATACCTTTCGCGCGTTTTACTACGAGAATGAAACCTACCCCGCTAACTTAACGCGTATAGAAGACGTTTTGGATCATAACATCCAGTTAGTGCAGCCTTTTGCCCAATTCACCTACGATGATTTGGGCCGAGCCACGTACAGTGCCCTAGCCAATGGTGTGGACGCGGTAACAATTGATTATGTGGATGACCTCACTCGCACCGTCACAAACGTACTGGGCAAACAAGCCACCTACAACTTCACCAGTGAAAACGGTGTTAAGCGATTAACCAGCGTTGTTGGTGAACCCACGGCCACCTGTGTGCGCAGCGAAACCAGTTATACCTACAACAGCGACGGCACGCGTGCGTCCAAAGTCACTAACGGCGTAACCACCACCTATGGTTATAACGCCAGCAAACAACGCACTTTGGTCACCGAAGCCGCCGGCACCGCCGAAGCGCGCACCACCACCACCGAGTGGCACCCCACCCTTAACGTGCGCACTAAAATTATTGAACCCGATAAAACCACCCGCTACGACTACAACGACACCACCGAACTGCTCGACGCCGTGCACATTGATGCCGACGGTAAAACTCGCAGCACCGCATATACCTATTACGCTAACCGTTTAGTTCACACGGTCGATGGCCCACGCACCGATGTTGCCGACATCACCACCTATGCCTACGACGAGCAACTCAATCTCGCCAGCGTGACCAATGCCGCCAACCAGACAACGCTCTACAGCAATTACAATGGACAGGGGCAAGCCGGCACCGTCACTGATGCCAACGGTTCAGTGTCGCAATACAGCTATGACGTCGCCGGTCGCGTGGAAACCGTCAGCGTCCAACACCCCAGCGGGAACACCAGTCTCGATTTAAGCACTGTCTATGATTACGACCCACTCGGCAACCTGGTGACCATGACCTTTGCCGATGGCTCCAGCCTCAGTTATGAGTACGATGCCGCCAACCGTATTGAGGCTATCAGTAACAATCTCGGTGAGCGCATCGAATTGACCCTTGATAAAGCCGGAAACACCACGCAACAGCTGATTAAAAACTCGAGCGGTGTGATCACCTTCCAGGCCGGTCGCGCTTACGACGAACTCAGCCGAGTAATTCGCCAAGTGGGCGCCGCTGGGCAAACCACCCATTTTGGCTACGATGCCAACGACAATCTCACCCAAACCACCGACGGCCGTGAGTTTGTGACCAACTATGAGTACGACACCCTCAATCGTGTCACCAAAACCCTGCAACCACTGGGCATCACAACGGAAATGGGCTACAACCCCGCAGACCAATTGCAAACAGTAACCGACCCGGAAACCTTAAAAACGCAGTATCACTACAACGGCTTCGGCGAACTCACCCAACGTATCAGCCCCGATACCGGCACCACCGACTACACCTACGACAGTGCGGGCAACCTCACAAGCAAAGCCGATGCACGAGGTATTGTGGCGCTCTACAGCTACGATGCCCTTAACCGTGTTACCAGCATCGAATACCCCAACGACACCACGCAAAACATCACCTACGAATACGATGACACCAGCAACGGCAACTACGGTATCGGTCGCTTAACGGCCATTATCGATGCCAGTGGTGAAACTCGGTTTGCCTACGATTATCTCGGTAACCTGTTAAGCAAAACCACCACCATCGCCACGCAAACCTTTACCAGCGAATATCAATACGACGCGTTTGGGCGACTCCAAACCCAGGTATACCCCAGTGGCCGTTTGGTGCATTACAGTTACGATGCCTTAAGCCGCATTCACAGTATCACCACCCAAGCCAACAGCAGCGCGCCCCTGGCCACCGTGATCACCGATGTCAGCTACCTACCCTATGGCCCCGCCACACAGTGGACCTATGGCAATGGCATTGTGCACACCACCCGCTACGACCTCGATTACCGTGTCAGCAGCATTGAAGACGACGGCTCCAGCCCGCTGTACCACCTCAGTTACGGCTACGACGCCAACAACAACATCGAAACCCTCGATAACCTGGTGAACAGCGTTGCCGCCCAGATGTTCAGCTACGATGCCGTGGATCGTCTCGACACCGCGCAGGGGAATTACGGCGCACTGGATTACGACTACGACAAGGTGGGCAATCGCACCCAGAAACAGCACACACAAGGCGGCAACACCAACACCGAGAGCTACAGCTACGCACTCACCAGCCATCAACTGCAAGCAGTCACCAATACCCAAGGCGGTAACCGTACCTTTAGCTACGATGCCAATGGCAATGTGTTAACCGACACCCACAGCAACAGTCTGGTCTGGGAATACGACGACACCAACCGCCCTAAGGCGGTTACCGTGAACGGCGAGCGCATTGAATACCGCCACAATGCCCTCGGGCAGCGGGTATTTAAGCAGCACGGGAATACCACCACCTTTTACCATTACGATGAATCCGGCAAAGTCGTGGCCGTGAGTGATGAGATCGGTCGATTTATCGATCAAATAATATGGTTTAACAACACGGCCATTGCGTTTATTAATAACCCTGAGTTGGACATGGAAGACAGCGACAACGATGGGCTACTCGACAACTGGGAGATTAGTGTAATTGGTGATTTAAGCCTTGATCGCTATTCTGATACCGATTCCGATGGTTTACCCGACTACTGGGAATATCAATATTTCTCCGGCCTGGCTCAAAACGCAAGCGGCGACCACGATGAAGATGGCCTCTCAAATTTACAAGAATTTAATCAGGGTTCAAACCCGAAATATCCACCCTACCTGGATAGTTTATTACAGTATTCGAGCACACTAATTTTAGACTTTAATGATATTGCAATCGGCCAACAAATTCGAAATCGAATTTCGAATCAAGTAATAGGGAATTACAACTCTACCGTATTTCGAACTTTAAGCGGTAGCGGGGTAGAGTCTCCTGATGTATCGGCGGGTTTTAATGGTATTGATTCTAAACTGGAGTTTCAATCGACCATTTTACCATCAGTTAGTAAGGACGAGTTTACACTCGGTTTTTGGATTAAACATTCCGAAAAATCCAACGGGTTTCACAACCTGATCAGCAACGCCACCAACGAGTGGAATGATGGATTCGGTTTGGTAGTGTCGGAATCGGGCGCTCCTCGTTTTTGGGCGTATACCTCTAATGGATTAATCGATGTCTCAGGTGGCCAACTTTCGTTAAATCAATGGGCACATCTGGTAGTTAGCTACGATTATGGCTCCGTAAAAATCTTTATTAATGGAACCCTCGCTGCATCTCAATCTCCCTATAGTTTTCCAGTTTCGATTATCTACAGCTCAGAGCGATACCTATCAATTGGAGGCCAGAACAAGCCTTACAAGCAATCGGAGAGATATTTTCGTGGAAATATCGATAATTTATTTGTAACTGAAAAAGCTTTAACAGAAGCTGAGGTGCAAAAATTGTACGAGATAGCCGAAAAAAATATATCGCTAAATACTGATTACGATAATGACGGCATGCCAGACACCTGGGAAATTCAATACTTTGGCGACCTTTCAGCATCCCCGGAACAAGACAATGATGGTGATGGCTTAACAAATTTGGTAGAAAGCCAAAAACAATTAAATCCACTTTATTCCGGAGATACCGAAAAATTAATCAACCTCGGCGGCTCTATGATATTAAATTTCAATACCGCAGACGCACAGAAATCGATATTGAACTTGGCAGATTTAAATGTAGTTAGCACGCTTAATGAAACTATCACAATGTCCGAACCCGGTGCAGGCGTAAACTCTCCAGATTCTTCGATTGCATTTAACGGCACCACATCGTTTATCACTCTTAATGCATCAGTAAACGATATTATAAGTAATAACACGTTTACAGGTGGTGGCTGGGTGAAGCTCAGCCCCAAAACAACAGGCTTACATTATCTTTTTGGAAACGCATACAACGAGTGGAACGACGGATACGGATTATTTGTAACACCAGCCGGAGAGCTTAGTTTTTGGGCATACACTAATCAGGGTCTATTAGAAGCATCCGCCTCTGGTGTAAATTTTAACGATTGGCAACATTTAGCCTTTAGTTACGACAAAGGGGAAATTAAGTTATTCATAAATGGTGCTATTAAAACCACCTCTGGTACCCCAAACAATACTTACCAAATAAATTACAGCAGCTCTCGCTCTTTCACAATTGGCAGTCAAAACAAGAGTTATCTAAAACAAGAGCGTTTTTTACTGGGTAACATCGATAGCATTTTCATTGTTGACAGAAAATTATCAGAAAGCGAGATTGCTAGTTTAGTATCACAATAAAACGCCACTTTGGAATTCGACATGTCTTAAGCGTATGGACAACTATAAAATGTACATTAATAGAAATTTGTTAATACTTTTCCTGACCGTTACCGCACTATGCCACCCATATCAGCGAGCCCAGGCTGAGCCCGAATTGTATTTTGTGCACAGCGATCACCTGAACACCCCGCAGATGCTGACGGATCAAAACGGCAATGTGGTGTGGCAGGTGCAAAGCCAAACGCCGTTTGGGGTTGTGGAAACTAATGAAGATGTGGATGGTGATGGGCAGGCGATTGAATTTAACTTGCGGTTTCCAGGGCAGTATTATGATGGGGAGACGGGGTTAAGTTATAACTACTTTCGGGATTATGATCCCTTGTTGGGGAGGTATGTTCAGAGTGATCCGATTGGGTTGGAGGGAGGGATTAATACTTATGGGTATGTGCTTGGAAACCCAATTAATTCTACTGATCCACTTGGCTTAAGGTGTTGGACAAATAGTGATGGTAACAGACAATGTGACAGCGGGAACCCATATGGTGATCGTCCTTTTTGCCCTGACGGGAGCTGCACTGCTTATGATCCAGACTCTAATACTCAGGAGCCACCTAATTTGGGACCGAAGTGCCAAGTAAATGATGTCGGAGGAGTAGACTGCCGGCCTGATCCAGGAGATGAGAATCTCTCTTGTGAAGACCGCGCTCGTAAAGCGTTCAACACGTGCAAAACAAACGCGATTACATTTGGTGTAGCTTGTACAACAGTAGCAGGGTATTTACTACGATCGCCATCAATCGGAACTCCTGCGTCGGGTTCTTGCGCCTATGGTACCTATGATTTTGATAGAACTTGCGAGAAAAAACTCCAAGATGACTTGCGAGTCTGTAATCACGATGAAAATTGTTCAATTTGATTAAGCATTTCATGAAAAAAGAAAATAGTGGGTTTGATATCCTGAAAAATATGTTACCTTCACTCCTAGCAGGTGCTGCAGTATTTGTTCTTGCATTCATGGAACATCAGCTAAAAGTATCATCCCTATACGTTTATTTTATAGTTCTAATCTTATTTATACTGTTCATTTTCGAACGCACATATAAGCATTGCATGAGACGAATTAATAAATTGGAAGAAAGGCTAGCAGCTCTCGCTGACAATAGGAATCAGGCTAAAGAAGACCGCATCCCGGATAAATTATCCTAACCATAACTCATAAGCCTGATTACAACCAAAGCCCATTTAAAAATGATGATCCATTGGGCGGGTAAGCCGAAGGCGATCCCTACGCGTTACGATGTTTAAAACTTGTTAGTTTTATGGTTTACCAACGAATTGTTATCTAAATTGCGTAGGAAATTTTGGTATCAAAATGCCGTGAGGCGCTTCGCTTACACGGCCTACGGTAAATCGCCTTTTTAGGGTGGTTCGGGTGTGGTTATATTTACAGGTAGGTTTGATGTCGCGCTATCGGCGTGCGCGGGTTTGTTGGGATGTATTTCTTTACGGTGAATTTACTTGCACGGAAGCGTTCGCTGCTGGTACAAAATTGGACACCCACTCTAAATTACAAACCCTATTACTGGATGCGATTCATTTCGACACCAGTTTGCTGCAAGAGGCCAACAGCGTTGCCGACACCATTTCTGCGCTGCTGGCGCTCGCCAATGGTGACAGGTTAGCGGGCAACGACGGGCGTTACTTACGCGACCAGGCGTTTACCCATCTCAAGGAAATCGTCGATGGGGTACGCGCTTGCGGTAAATACGTGTTCTTTAGCAATGAAATCCGCCTGAGAGGTTACAGTAGTGCTTATCTACGCAACCAGAAAAAACGCAGCCGATCTGTAGCGGTCGAGGTGCCCGCAGAAAGCTAACTGCGTTTGGATTTTCCCTCCCTTCCCAAGCGTTCTGCGTGGGAACTCACTTTCATCCTCCCTTTTTATTAGATTCCCGCCTTACAACCCGTCTCGGCGCTACGTCCCATAAAAGCCGCTGTACAAATGCCGCTACAGGTGGCGTGTAACTCGTGACTGGAGCGGGTCCCCGACTGATTGGGCTGCCTAAATTGGTGACAGAATGACCAACCGGGTGATTGGCGCCTAGCCCATCTGTGATTGGCAGGTACTCATTTGGCGATAGAATGTACAACTTTGTGATTGGCACGCCGTCGCCGAGTGATTGGGGTTCAGTGAAAGGGTGATTGCGGTGGGTGACGATTAGAAAGGAAGCCCAACCAGCTGATTGGTGACCTGTGGCGCAGCGATTGGGAAGCTATCGCGGCTTTATAGAATGGCTTACAGGTTGATTGGGTAAGTGTCCTTTTGCGATTGGGCGGGTTAGACCGTGTTGCTGGGACGGCCGTACCCCGCATAATAACGATGACCCGTAGGGTGAGTAAGCCGAAGGCGCCTCCCACGCGTTGCGATGTTTAACGCTTGTAATTTTTATGGCTTACCAACGAATTATTATCTGAATTACGCGGGAAATTTTGGCATCGGAATGCCGTGAGGCGCCTACGGCTTACACGGCCTACGGTAAATCACTTTTTTCTTATGGGGTTGGGGTGTGTTTGTATTTACAGGGAGGTTTTATGTCGCGGTATCGACGCGTGCGGGTTTGTGGCGGGACGTATTTCTTTACGGTGAATTTACTCGAACGGAAGCGTTCGCTGTTGCTGGATCGAATTCAGGATTTGCGCGAATCGCTTGCTTTCATAAAACATCGACTCCCGTTTCATATTGATGCTTGGGTGGTGCTGCCAGACCATTTGCATGCGGTTTGGATCTTGCCGGAAGGCGATTATGACTATTGCACCCGTTGGCGCGAAATAAAAAAGCGGTTTTCTGCCAAAATTCCACAAATTGAATACCTCTCAGCAAACCGAACCAAACGTAACGAGCGAGGCATTTGGCAGCGGCGTTTTTGGTACACACCATTAGAGACACAAGAGACTACCGGGCTCACCTCAACTACGTTCATCTTAATCCCTTTAAACATAAATTGGTCAACGGCGTAAAAGAGTGGCCATATTCATCGTTTCATACATACGTAAAAAACGGTGTCTATCCAATAGAGTGGTGTGGTTGAAGGCCGTAGCCCGTATGAGGTTGAAAGCCTGCTTTGATGGGCCTGTCCATCAGTTCCCTCTCACTTGCTGGCGAGCGGAGCTGCGTAAATTCCTACATTTAGAAAATCCGCTTGCATCTTTTGGGCTTTCTCCCTCCAATTTTCGAGGCAATATTTTTTTCCTAATTGATCTACCACTACGTTTTACAGTGAAGCTCTTTTTGAAATCTTTTTAACAAACATTTGCACACCAGATTATTTCCAGACGTGTGAAAAATAACGCCTGGCTCAATCCCAGTCCCTACACTTTAATACTCATAGGCCGCCAACCCAGTCGGGCCATTCATGTGGAGACGACAGAAATCACCAGGCACCCTGAACCGGTGCCCGGCTGGGTGATCACACATTATGGCAAATTAATAAAAAGAGACTCATCAAATTCCAAATTGCCATTATTCATAGAATCGGCAATTTTTGCATCAATCTGGAATTTTTGCGAATCGCTAAGATTCTTATAATGTGTTTTTAGTTCCGCGAGAGAGTCTTCCGAAAAATAGCCTTCGGCGGAAGCGACATCTACGATATCACGGGCGGTTTGATAGGTCGCGCGATTAACGATTGTGTTTGTCGTGTGCTTATTAACAGAATCCGCTTCAGATAAATCCTCACTCCGACCAGCCTGTGTCTTCTGCTTGCTAACAATTTCTTTACTGAAGACGGAAAGTTGTGCGGTTAGCGTTGCCTGAATTTCCTCTTGAATAACTTTACGTAATTGTTGCTCGCTCAAAACCTGGCCCCGTGGATTTGAGGCGGATACAACTCGCGTCGTATCCGCCCCACCGGAAGTTGGGCGCGGTGAAATATAGCTTACGGTTTCAGGTTTTGGAAATGCCAAAAATTGAACGCCAAGTAATGCAATTACACCTAGCACAGCCCCAACAAATATATTTTTCATCGCGTATTTATTTGTTGCCAAACGTAGTGGTGTTCATCACCAATACGTTGCCACACACTCCTTCATTAAAACCGACATTTACATAAGCATCTGAATTGGCTGCTCGCAACTGTTCGATTTTAGCGGGTTCTTCCGTTGTGCAAACTTTACAGGTGCCGTCTGCACTACACCCGAAGACCAACACATTAGTGCCACGATCTATTAGGCTCATTCGTTGCGAGTTATCACTGGAGTGGTGAACATCGCCGAGGGCTCCATACATTACTGAATCTGAAACCGTCATTTCAAGGTTGGCTCTGCTTCCTGCAAAGGCAGCGGCAGAAAATAGTAGAAAGGTACTTGCGGCAAGGATAGTTTTGATTTTCATAGTTCGATCCATGGTTAGTTAATTATTATTTAAAATCCTAATAACATCTTTTATTTCTAATCATAAATTGCTGTAAAGTAATTAAAAATACCGCAGAGATATTATTAGCGTGCTGATGCTAATGTAAAAACTGCGATCTTCGCAACTTTGTAGGCGCCAAATTTTTCCGATGAAAACAAATATTTCATTTAATGATTGTTTTTTTACCCCTGATAAATCCGTAAAAAATAAATATTTTTTACGCCACTTAATCAGTGTTATTTTTCCCAGAAACATTAACCTTTCCGCTAAGGACGATCGTTTAAAAACGTCGTACTAACAGTAACACCCGAAATAATCAGATTATGTGGCGCACAGAAACTATTTTTACGCAGTATTTTCGCGGGAAAGAAGGGTTTTCGAATTAAAGCGCCACTGATAAAGGACAATCAATAGCATAAAGAATTAGATGCCAGTAGCTGATTACGCATTATACTAAAATCTAATTGTATTTTTTATTTTTTGTAAACACACTAACTGTCTAACGTATTAACAAAGTGTTTAGCCCATCCAACTAAACAACCGATAACATCTTGTTTTATACATAATGTGCCGATCTGAAATAAAAAATAATAAAAAGGACGTATAAGCGATGACGATAACTACTTAAGCGAAGTTCAACGTCGGTATTCCGACCGACAATACTTGTAAAAATAAGCGTCTCCCAACATTACAAGGAGAGGGATAGTTACGTATAAAAATAATAGCGGCGAAGAAAGTCGGCGAGGCACCAACTGGAATTTCATCAGGCGAGTAATTCAAAAAAATTGGTCTTACTTACTTATTCTCACTTCTAGTTTTACTGTTGGGAGCTAAGCGATTAGAAATTAATATCGGCAACCGGGATCGCCTAAGTTCCCATAACGCCACCTTTCAGCGCCGCTTCGCCAAATAATCGCGAATTAATGCATGGGGAAAGATAAGCCCACCCCCTACCCGGTACAAAATCCTATGTTTTGTACAAAGCACAACAAAACGCGATACTCTTAACGGCATTCGACCACTTAGAGCGAGAATAAGCCTAATAATGTAGTGTTGTAGCGCCGAATGGCCACCGAGGATGAAAAAGCTTACAAAGCCAAACAAAATTGACAGCATGGGCTGGGGGCCGCTGCTTGCAAGAATTAAATCGGCCAGCAAGCCCACGCCACCTCCAATACTTGCACCGATTAGTGCGTTCTTTAACGAGCGGTGAATAATCTCGTTGGGTTTGCCAAAATCTTCGCGAGGCTGGGTCGGGGTTTCGAAATCCAGGCAGGCCCAGAGTACAAACAACAACAACATCGCCACCCCCATAACCAGCCCATGGCTTAACCCGAATATCCAGGTACTGCATAGCCCCACCGATACACTTGCGTACAGTGATATGGGCAATTTGGATTTCCAACCGCGCGTTAGTGCACTTAATGTTAGGCTCAATCTTGGTAACAAACGCTTTTCACCGTTTTCTCCAAGCAGTGAAACAACCAAAATACCCACCACTGCGAAGGGATAGGGTAACAAGGCGATGTGTATGTCTTGAAAATGCAACCAGCTCATGTAACTGATGGTAATCGCCACGGTGAGCGTAATTATAGTTAACGCAAGAACGCGCGCAAAACATGCCCAGATCGGGGGCAACACTTCTGTTGCCGTTAAACTTTCCACATTGAAAATTGCCTGGTTATCAGCTTTCATAATCGTTGCGAGTTCTTTGAGGTAGCGCAGAGTAAGGTTACGATCAATTGTTTTACTAATGCCATTGTCAGGAATAAGATTTTCAAAATAATTGCCGATCATTTTCTCTGGCGACGCCGATAGAAAAAAATGCCCGTTGCTGTCGTGGAATGTACGCTGCGCAGCTTTAATGGTGAGGGGATTTGTTAAAACCCGCAATTGTTTACCGGGCTCTAGATCCAGAAGATAATCGAGACGGCCAGATGACTTTTTAATATGTTTATTGAGCACATCTGCAGTAATAGCTTGAATACACGCCGCGTTAAAAATGCGGAACTTGGATTGTGCCGCAATATATTCCTGTTTTCTTGTCGCTAAACAGAGTGGCTGTCCGGGGTGATTTTTTAAAAAATCGTTCACTGCTTCTGTAAATTGTGTGATTCCCAATCGATCGATTTCATCCACACCATCAACAAACAATACCAAATAATCGCCAGACAACAATTCCTCACCTACCTGTCGGGGAATATCGTAGCGCTTGTCCATCTCCTCCAATAACCAGCTTTTAAAACAAGCGTGGCTGGGTTTCCAGGAGGAAGCATTTACCAGCACAGGGATGGCGGCTGAAGGCATAGCCTGGGTGATTTCCAATATCCGTTTTATCAGGTTTAACAACAAAGTCGTTTTGCCGCTGGCAGGTGCGCCAACTAACAGCATCTGGCCGTGGTTATTATTGAAGCGCTTTAAAAGTTCGCCGGCGCTAAAGGTTTCACTTTGCTGATTGCCGTAAGTGAGTTGCACGGGGCAACCATCGAACGGCTGGTGTATCAAACGCGGCTCTTGGCTTAACTTAAGATCAATAAAATCTTCATCACCACAGCTGTTCTCGTACACACCTGCAATCCAAAAATGCTCGACTTTTTGCCGTAAATATTGCTGGTATTTTTTTAAGGTTTCTGAAGTTGGAGGGCTGCGGTTAAAACTTTTAGCATTACCACTGCTTTCACGGACCTCGATGGATTCCGACGCTTCAGTCACAGCACCCGGGGGCATGGTTTCAAGTGATTTAGCCGTGGCAAATTGGCGACTTAGACGCTGTTTTTCTGCTTGTAATACCTGAGATTCCTGCTGTGCTGGCGACGCCGCTAAGGCACCTTCAAGCAATTGCAAAAAGTGCTGTGCAAGCTGGCAACGTTGATTGTTAAGCCAATCTTGAATTTGAGTTTCGTGCGTTTCCAGCCCTTCAAACAAGGGTTGCCGCCAGCTCCCAGCCAACGCCGACTGTTCAATACCTGCGAGCGTTTGGGCTCGATAAGCATCATTCAAATCAGCAACGAACAATGCACCGTTCAGCCAAATACTGTGGCGATCGGCTTCGACGACTTGAAAATTCTCGCTGTTTAGGCAGTTTTTTAATTTCGCCAAAGCTTGCCGGAGCGAGGTTAAGGCGTTGTCCTCACCATGGCGATGCCACAACAAATTAGCAGCAGTCTGACGTTCGATTTTATGGTTTTTGTCACATAAGAGAAGCGCCAGCAACAATTTCACCTTGCGTGATGAAATAAGCAGTTCTTCCCCATCACGCTCAATGCGAAGCGGGCCGAAACATCGGATTTGTACCCATTTTTGGCATTTCGCCTGTGCGGCGGCCGGCTTTCTGACTGCGTTTTCCATGTCTCTTCCGATCTGCTTGAACCGTTATAGTCCTTTATACTATTAGACAGCTCAAAAAGTCGGCATTGTAGGGAGACAAAAACGCTAAAAATTGTAAATTGCGGAATTATTCACGGTATGAATGGGTTATTAGCGCCACTGAGTCGAATATGCTGCCAATGGAGATAGGAGCTCACAGATTGGATGGGTGACAAAGGGAAGGATTCTGAGGGCTAATGTCCCTTGCGCGCCAATTAGGCTCCCGGGAGTATCACCTCCCGGGAATTATGCAGCGCGATCAATCGGCCATACGGGTGCGATAGCCAACAAAGATGTCGTCTTTGAAAAATTTACACTGCAATTGATAAACGCCGTCGCTTTGGTGCCAAAAATCGTTCACGTAAGGTATTCGAGTATTGCTGTTTTTTAGCGATAGAGAATGCTCACCAGCAGTCGTCGCACCCAATGCGGTTTTCGAGTCAACCCTGTCTCCAAACTCGTCACGCAGGTGAAGCGTACAAGAGGGGTTTTTTAAACGATCTCTGGCATTAACGTGGCGCACCCAGACTTCACGCAACTTCCACGTGTCTTCTTCAGCATCATTTGGGGTTAGCGTTACAACAGGACAAACCACTTCGGCTTCTTCAGAAGTAACTTTTATTCTGCCACGCTTAATTTGAGTCCAGCCACCCGACATCGTCTGGCAATTTCCAGAGGAGATCCAACGCCAGTCAAAATCCACAGCCCGACTGGGGTTGGGATAAAGGAGTACGAGCATTAATGCGATGCCTAGCGTTAAAACCATACAATCACGAAATTGCGTGTTTATTAGTTCTTTCATAATCTTAAATCCATTAGTTAAAAGTAAAGATAGCGTTGAATCAGTCTTCGTAAATAGCCCCGTAAAAGGTCGCATTTTGGGGGAGCTCGCAATCCATATAGAGGTACTCTTTATCGTGATCTGGCACCGGAATATTTAAGTGAGTAAAGCCTGTAGCAGTTGTACTATCAGATTTCTTAAACAGCGAAGTGCCGTATTGGGAGACATAACGTGTCGTACACTTAATTTCACCGCCTCCCGAAGAGTTGTGGACTGTGGCTCGTACACGACTGCTACCATTGGTTTCGTCGTGGCTAATTAAGGGGCAACGGATTACCGCACCTGAACTACCGGCTCGTATCGCTTGGCCATCGTCTACATAACTCACCGAACCGCTTTTAATAAAACACCCACCGGTTGGCATATAGCCGAAATACTGTTCGTCGGTTTCTGTTATGTGGAAGGCTTCGTAAACGTAACCACGCAATCGATCGCCTTCATCCAACTCACACTCAATGGCTGTAACAGAATTGTTCGCTGCATTTCCACCTTTTGTCTCACAATGCCCAGTGGTACCCAGAATTTCGTAATCACCGTTACCCCTGTTGGGGTGAAATATGGGACAGCTCACCCGTACATTATTTTTGGTCGGCATGATGTAATCCTTCTTGTAGCTCACACCACTGGTCAGTGCTTTACATGCCGCTGCCGATACATAGACTTTCGTACTCGGACCGGGTCCAGCGCAGCAGCTCACTTGCGAAAACGCCGGGCTACACAGCAGGCAAACGCCTAACACCCAGAGCAGTTTGTAAATTTTCCTAAGATTTAACATTGAGATTACCTTTCATGTTCGTGTGTGTTTGCCGCACCCGCTTCGACCTAAGACTGCATCTGCGAAGGAGTGCTTTTATTACACGAATGTCGTTTGGTAGGTCATACAACACACCTAAAACGAAATTCATGCGTCATAACATCTCAAGCGATGTCGCAGCCATTGTAAAAACAGCAAATCCAGAAAAAACGGCGCCGCTCGGGATTCACAGCGGTTTTACGAAGGTTTTACGCTTGCGTGAAAAATTCACGGATGCAACAGAAACCATCAGCGGAGATCACACAAATGACGCGGAGGTGGAGGGAAGTTGAAGAGGGAGAGGTACTAAAGAAACCAAGCCGAATTGCAGGCAATTGAACAACCAGAATTAATACTTTTACCCTATCATCCGTATTCAGGTGTGGGCAACACTAAGGAAGATGTAACTTACAGAAATAGATCGACAGAGAGGAACTGGCGCGGGCCTCCCTATGTAGAACTCAGATTATAGGCGGTACCCAGATTTTTTCTAACTAGCACTCACTCGGGACAGCCTTGCATTCACTCCCCAGCCGAGCCGGTTTTAATAGTTTTCGCTCTGACGAACGTGTTCCCAGGTTTTACCTTGATCTTTTGACTCATAGAAATCGCTTGAAATACCATTGCAGGATACAAGTAATACATTTTTAACTTCAGGAATGGAGTTCGCACAAAATTCTCCTGGTAAATCCGACGCTATTTCTTTCCATTTAAGACCACCATCATGTGTCGTCAAAATAGCTAAATCGGGTTCTTTTCGATCCGATTCAAATTTTACAAAAGCAACGCCTTCTAGATCAGAAAAAAACACTGGGATACCAATAAATTTAAAATTTAAAAGTGGCGGGCCAAATTCTCCATTGATATATTTGCATGTTTCTACTGGGCCAGCCGGATCGACACACCGCCTCATACGAGTCACTAATTTTACCCACTTTTTATTTCCCGCGTCGTAACGCAGGTACTGATCTTGCGTATACCAACTCCAATAAGTGGCCTCTTTAATACCTAGTCGCACCCTACCCGCGTCCAAAAGCCTATCAACGCCATCGCCGAAATGGGAAAACGACGTCACGCTCCAGGTATCAGGGTCGTATCGATAGCCTTGTTTACGGGCAACGGGACTTATAGGGTTGTATTTCTTTGGGCTGCCCAATTTATCTGTAATAAAAATATAATTTTTTTCGTTAATATACTGGGTATACAGTGCACCAAGACTGATTTTACCTTTGCGCTCCCTTTTCAGTGGATTTAGCGCAGTACCTGCGGCATCCCGCCAGCCCATACTCGGCTCGAAAGTAGCCATCATTTGTCGCTGCTCAGGGAACGCCAGATCACTAATACGCTGCACTGTTATGCCTATACGGTCCCACACCACGAAATCAAGACCTTCAGCAGCTGTAAAACTCAACTCCTGAACAGTAAGTGTTTTATCTACGGGAAGCCGCAGCCACTCCTGTGCACCCGCTTTCTTATAAAAGAGCGTACCCAATTCACCGCCCACAGCGATATCGCCAGCGCGACTGACGTCGATTGCCAGCAGATCTGCATCGGTTTCCACAGCATCTTCAAGCCATTCACCGCTCACTGTTCTTTGTAATATGTACCCCAGCTTCCCAATAAAATAAACACTATTGTCTGGTGCGATATAACGCTTGTTGTACACCACCGGGTTACGCACAATTGATGCATATGTTGTAAAACGTTCATCGTCATTCCCGTCATCATTCCAGGTAAGCGCGTCGCCTGCACTGTATTTTGCGAAGGGAGTAAATTCACTAATAAGAGAGCGATTGGAAGATGCCGGAGATCGAACCAGGGTATCCAGGCGCTTATCGCCTTTTCGTTTAGGGTAGTAAATCAACACACCGAGATCGGTGGTTTTTCCCGCTTCCACTGGAAAGGTACCGAGCTCAACATCAGTATTTACACCGCGGCTGTACCAGCGATCGCCTTGGGAATAGAACCCGCGAATATCAGATACTGAATAGTTACCCTTGGGAACGCTTGAAATAAATAAGCTGCTGTCCCCAACCATGCCACCAATGCTTTCCAGGCGGATCGCTTGGTTCTTATCAGATGCATTTAAATTGGATGGCACAATCGTAATGTAGTTAAAGGGGAGGGGTGCTGAACCGGCATTAACAATGCGAAGCACCAAAATACCATTATCATCCGCGGTAACCGTTTCTTGCGTTAGTGTTGGCCGTAAATCAACACGCGAATTTCCGGCACACCCGGCAATAGCAAATACAACAGCTAAAATCAAATAAAAACTTAAGCGTGTGAAGTTATTTTCCGGTTGGGTCGGTCTCATCCTGGCACTCCTGTTTTCTCAGTAGAAATCACACGAAATACGATTATATTTTAATCTTCAGCAATGTGATAGCCTATAGCCAGGCAGCCGCAAACCTTAATCTGAAAACATCAGGAATAATGCTGAAATCAAGGTTTTTCATGATCCAGAGCAAACTTAAAAAATTATTAAATCTTTATACATTTGCCTTGATGACCGCACTATTATCGGTGGTAACCCATTCGCAACAAGCTGTACCCGGCGAGGAATTGCCAAAAAAACATGGCTACCTGCTGATTGAATTGGATGTTGGAGGTATTGCACCATCTTTAGAGTATGCTAAAAGAGGTAAGCACGGATTGAGCTCTAAACGCCATATCATTCCTTTAAAGGGTATCGATACGCATTTTTTATTGCTTACCATCCCAAAAGGTCATTATCAGGTCACCGCAATTAACGCGCCTTTGTTTGACCTTCCGTATGAGTACAACACATCCGAGTATCCTCATTGGGCATTCAAGGTTGAAGCTGATGCTATCAACTATTTCGGGAAGCTCATAATAGAGAAAGAGCGATCTACCGACTCTGTGCGAGTAGCTCGTCAAAATCATATAGCGAAAACATTAACGGATATTAACACACAGTATGCAGCTATTCTCTTGCGCTATCCGATGATAAACGCATCGGGTTACAGAGATGATTTCTTTAATGAAATTAACACAAAATAAAAAAATATTTTTCAAATGGGTCACATAAGTAATTCATGATTTTACGTTTTATTTTTATAGCTATAGCAGCGATACAAATCTATCCCGCAACTTCGTATTCAATAGAACCAGCCTCGAATTATTTTAGCGAGGACGGCATATTATATGCAGCTGTAGCGCCCAATGGAAAATCTTTGGCCTCTGTTTATTCGAAGAATAATACTCAAAATATTTATATGGTAGATTTGTCCACACTGCAAAAGAGGCAAATATTTTCTACTGCTCAGTATAACCAGGAAGATTCTGCAATTGTCGACTTAGCCTGGCTAGATAACCGCTATATAGCCCTACAATTCAAACAATTTCATCAAGGTATTGAAGATATCATTGACACAAAAAGTCGCGAACGATTAATAATCCTAGATTCGTCGGCAACACAAAACAGCATAAGGAGTGTACGAACAAAAGGTTGGCTGGTCCACTCGCTTCCCACTGTGCCTACCAGCTTTTTATATGCGAAAAGCGGAGTTTACTCCAAGCTCTATACCCTAAATGTTGAGAGCCTAGCTGAAGATAAGGTAAAACTCGGAAAATTAGATAGAGTAGATGGCGGGCAATTCAAACCCAGCAATGAGCTACGTTCTATCGCAGGTTACGCCATTCGCTGGTTTTTAACAGAATCGGGCACCCCTCAAGCAGTTATTGCATTTTCTGAAGATGCTAGCGTAACTCTGACAACTTTTTCAGAAAGTGGTGGTGATGAAACCTTCCAAATATTAAAGGGTGACAAAGATAAAAAACGCAAAAAACAGCCAAATAACGAAAAATCGGAACCGCTGTTAGTACCCTATGCATTGGCAAACGGATACGCTACTTTCTATTGCCTGGACTCCAATGAAGAAGAACGGAGATCGATTTACAAACGAAACTATAAAACAGGCCAACAGGAAAAAATTTATGAGACCCCTTCTTTTAAGATTCTTTCAATTATCACCGATAAAAATCGTGAACTGATTGGCGTTAAGGCACTGAGAAATGGTACTGTCGTAAGAGAATACCTTGGTAATCTCCATTTTTCTAATAATCCAGATTCGGAGCAAAAAAATATAATATTCAGCAGTAGCCAGGATGGTAGTGTTGCGCTTTATTATGTTGAATCCCACAATGAACCCGGGCGAGTCGAACTCAGGAATAAAAATCAAAAAAGGATAATTCTCGATAGCATTTACCCGAAACTTCCAAAAAAGTTAAATACTAAGCTCATACGTGGCAGCATAATAAACGAAGGGCTAAATATCCCATATCTGCTGACCTTACCCGATCAAAACACTAGCTCTCACCCTTTGGTTGTACTACCCCATGGCGGCCCTATCGGCGTTCACGACACCCCTTATTTTGACAATACAGCACAATTTCTAGCCGCTCAGGGCTACGCGGTGTTGCGTATAAATTATCGGGGTTCCAGTGGCCACGACAAGCAACTCTACGAGGCGGGGAAAAAGCAATGGGGTAACTTAATACTTGACGACATACTCAAAACCACCCTGGAAGTGGCTTTACGGCCGGATGTTGACGGCAGCTCAATTTGTCTAATGGGATTCAGTTACGGCGCTTATGCAACCGCTGCCCTGCTAACGCAAAACCCCGAAACTTACCGTTGCGGTGTAGCCGTTTCCGGAGTATACGATGTTAACTTGCATATTAATTTTGAGTCGCGCAGCGACGAACGCAACCAATGGATATACGATAACATCGGCAACCCCGCGGACGAGTACGATTTACTAAAATCTATTTCGCCTCTTTATCAGGCAAACCAATTACAGCGACCGCTTATGCTGGCCCACGGTGTTAAAGATTCAGTCACGAGTGTCGAACAGGCCTATCGCTACGAATTTATGCTCAACAAGTACAACAAACCTCATTTGTTTTACATCGACGACGAACTGGGACACTCATTTGATGACGCCGCCCGTGCCACAAAATTAATGGATCGCGCGGCCAAATTCCTATCTAAACATATTCAAAACTAGACTGTGGTAGACCTAAAAGCCCACCACAAAATTTATAACACACCAGTAAGCATTACTGACTATTACACGTTGCCAGCGATATGCAGCTTGCACCATTTTCATAGCCCCAACCGTTTTGGGTTTGCACACATAACGGATAATTTGTGCCATACCAATTACAAATACCCGCACTGCCACCGGAGGAAGAACTGCTACTACTGGCACCGACTACGCCGCCATCGCCAAACTGCGCTTCACAGGTAACTCGCCCTATACAGCTTTGATTATTTTCCCAACTCCAGCCGTAGTCGCTGGCAGCGCACAGGAGATACAAGCGGCCATACCAATTGCACTGTTGAGCACTCGCGCCGCTCGAACTGCTGCTTGAACTGGATGAACTGCTTGAACTCGAAGAGCTGCTGGAACTTGAGGAACTGCTGGAGCTCGAGGAACTGCTGGAACTGGCGCTCGAAGCACTGGACGAAGACGAACTCGAAGACGAACTGCTTGATGATGCTCCTATCGAAGAGAGCCGCCACCAATTCAAATTCCAGCCACCGGTTTGCGCGTAAATACCAAAATCGTAGGTACCTGCAGTAAGTTCCACGGTTTGCTCAAGGGTACGCCAGTTTTGCCAGCCACCGGTGGCAGCTATCGGCAGAGTACCCAACACAATACTGCCGGCATTAAGATCCAGCGACAACACACCGCCATTTGGACTGGCAACGCGATATTCGACTTTGTACGCCCCGCTGTAAGGCACGGCAATACCGGCATAGGCGAGCCAGTCGCCATCGTCTATCCAGCCCACGTTTTCACCACCACCTTCATCGCTGGTCGTTTCGGTATCCACACCGCTCATCGCGCTGTAAGTTTCGGCTTCCACCAGTCGCGAAAAAGGCGCGCCACTGGAGCTCGAACTCGAGCTGGAAGAACTACTGCCACCCGCCTGGTACACCCGCACATAATCCACGCGCATTTGTGCCGGTAACTGAGTTTCGTCGATGTCGAAACCCGGCCAGTTGCCGCCCACGGCCATATTCAACAAGAGAAAAAAATCATTTTGAAATTCATCGGTACCATTGATGCCAGCGGCAATATTGGCTTCGTGATACAAGCTGCCATCCACATACCATTTAATGGCTTCGCCGTTCCATTCCACGCTGTACACATGGTAAGTGGTGGGGTCTATATCAATCGAACCACCGTAGTACGCGTAGTTGTCGGTGTGATCCTGCCAGTGAATGGTACCGTGCACCGTGGGGTCGGTATTCACGTGTTCCATAATGTCGATTTCACCGCAGTAGGGCCAATTAACCGAATCGATATTACTACCCAGCATCCAAAACGCTGGCCACAGGCCCATCCCCGAAGGCAGTTTCATGCGCGCTTCAATCCTGCCAAACCGAAATTGCTGCCGCCCCTGGGTTTTCATACGCGCCGACGTGTAGTTATAGTCAGCCACAGATTCGCGCCGTGCGGTAATCACCAGTTCGCCATTCTCCACCGTGGCGTTATCGCGCTGGTAGTACTGCAACTCGTTATTACCCCAACCACCGGAGCCGTTGCCCGTTTCAAACACCCAATCGTTACTAATGCCATTACTAAACTCATCGGCCCATACCAGCTGCCATTGCTGCGCTCGTGCGGGCCCTGTGAAAGATAAAGTGCCAATGAGTACCACTGCTGCCTGAATTATTTTTGCTTTAAACATCATGGAAGACTCCTTATTTAGCAAGGGAAGCTCTGACAAATACGTGTTACCGCGTTTTATGTCGCGAGACCATATCACATCACAATCTTTGATAATAAAACCACTCCACATAAAACAAAGCTATGTATCCAATACAAAATACCCGACACATTATTTTGTGTGCGCATCAATAAAATAAATACTCCTGCAATTACACATAAATTGAATGATAAAAGTTAGTTTACGATTCCTTTTCCACCTAAGCATTCTTGATCGTCATCAAATAAAAAATATCCACCATTCACACTTTACAAAGGTTTTAAAACCGTACAATTTTTTGCATTTTTGTACGCCATGGCGCGGTTTTTATACTGCTATTATTTTCTCGAAATCGTGTAACGATTACCCGGTCTTCTGTTGAAGGAGTATGTAATGTTTTCTTTCTTTACCAGTGGCGGCATTTTTATGTACGTCATTCTATTCACCTCGATCGGTGCTCTAGCCCTTTTTTGCGAACGCGCTTATTACCTTTATCTAAAGCTCGGTTTAAATATCGATAAAGCTTACAAACGCATCGAAGTTCGTTTGGAAAACGAAAACTATCAACAGGCATTGGACGAAGTAAATAAATTCAGCAATCACCCCCTGGGTCGCACCTTAAAAACCGGGTTGCTTAAAGCCGGCAAGCGCGACAAGGAAATTGAACAGGCTCTGCAGGAAAGTATTCTTCGTGAAATACCCATGATTAAGGCGCGCGTAAATTATTTAAGCATGTTCGCCAATATCGCCACCTTACTGGGTTTGTTGGGAACCATCGTGGGTTTGATTACAGCCTTCTCAGGCATTAGTGAAGCCGCCGCTGCAGAAAAACAAGAGATACTCGCAGCGGGTATTTCAGTCGCGATGTTTACCACCGCGTTCGGTTTGATTGTCTCTATTCCCTGTCTGGTGGGTTTTTATTTACTGAATAACCGCGGCGACTATCTTATTGATAAGCTTGATGAAAAAGCACTGGGTTTATTTAACATTCTGTCAAATCTTAAGCGCCAGGGTGTTTGACCATGAGCGCGCTGGGTGCAAGACGCAAACGCACAGACCCCGATATCGAAATCAATATGGTACCAATCATGAATATGTTTTTGGTACTGATTCCTTTCCTGTTGATGTCGTCGAGCTTTCTGCACTTACGCGCGATAGATACCTCGGTACCGGTACGAGCTGTTCCGCAAAGCGATACCGAAGAAACCCCAAAAAGCGACATTATTGTTACCGCTGTAATTCAACTGAGTAACAACGACTATCGAGTATCCATTACTTCCGGTGAACTCAGCGAAACACAGTTACAGCGTTACGATAGCCAGATAACACGCAACGCCAAACAGCCGCAAGGCGATTTACTACAACTTGCCGGTGCACTAAAAACCATTAAAGACAACTACCCCAAAAGCAACACGCTAATTCTCACACCCAGCGACGATGTGCTCTATGAAGATATCGTCGAAGTAATGGATGCAGCGCGAAAAACGGGTGATATCCCGCTATTTCCGGTAGTTGTTCTTTCGGGCGAAGTCGCCGCAGGTTAGCACTTTAATACAGCGGCTTATGTGAGGATTAAACCATGTCTCTGGGTAATGCGTTTCGAAACAGAGATAACTTTATACCGCCCCGGCTGCAGATAACAGCCATGATGGATATGTTTACCATCATCGTTTTTTTTCTGCTGTTTTCCTATTCCGATCGCCCTGATGAAATCGATCTGGAATCCAATATCGATTTACCGGTGTCATCCACAGAGCGCAACTACGAAAACACCATTAAAGTATTTTTGTCACCCCAGGCAATCACCATCGAAGGCGAACAGGTGGCGGCCATTAATAATGGTCGCATCCAGGGTTTCAACGAGAAAAAACCCCTGGAAAGCAATCTGTACAAAACGCTGGAACGTTTAAGGCAGGAAAAAACCACCGCGAACCCAGAAACTGAAGAGGAACAAGCCAGTACCGCAGACAAGCCCCAAGTGCTGTTTTTTTGCGATAAAGCCGTGCCGTTCAAGTTAATGAACACCGTAATGAAAACCATCGGCATGGTGGGCTACCCGAATATGCAACTCGCGGTAACCGGGGAGCGTTAATCATGAAATGTCGTACATCCCCTAGCCACTTTGTTTTATTGCTGATCTTGATGTGTGCGCCCATGAGTTATGCCCAGGAAACCGACCAACAAGAAAGCCGCATCGACTTCGGCAATGCCTATATTCAAGGCCAGTCGATTAAATCCGGTGCCGTGTATTTAACCAACAGGCGCAAGAGCAAACTCAAAAGCCTGCTGAAAGACCGCGAAAATTATCGCTTTGAAATACTTAACAGCTATTACAACGGTAACTATGAAGAGGCAGGGAGTGCCGACGAAACCACAGACAGTGGTACAACACCGGTTAATGAGTAACGTTTATGTCTTCTTCCAGCAATACCGCCAGCGATATACCGATTATTACCGATACCATGGTCGCCGAATATCGCAGCGACACGCCCTCTACACAAACCATCACCAAAGATAAACTCATTGATGAGTTGGTGGAGCATATAGAAAAACAAAATCGCGTTATCAAAGAATTAAAAGTTGAACTTAAGCGGCAAAGCCATCAACAATCATCGGACATTGGTCGCAAACAGGAAATTTCCAACAGTGGTCGTTTCGAAAAGCTTTCAACACGCTTTCTTTCGAAGCTAAACGGGCGTAATCAACACAGCACAACAAGCAAAGTGGCCCCCCAAAACGACGCCGCCACACGCGAATCACTAAAAGCTGAATTGGCGAAACAAATAAAGGCAGAACTGCTTGCGGAACTCAAAAAAGAAACCCTTAACGCGGCGTTTCTAAATGCCACACCCACTTTAAAACCTCGCCAGAAAGTAAAAACCCATAACGAAACGCCGTCAAGTGAAAAAGGCGCTCCCCCAAAACAGGAAGCCGCCAAGGTTACCCAAATACAAAGCCCCGCGGTAAAACCATCAAGCAAGGTCAACGTAAAGCCCGCGCCTACAGCGGCAACAACAGCCCAAGCTACTAAACCGGCAGCGCCGGCAAAACCCAAGACATCACCACAACCAGCCGTGCAGCCGGCCGTCGCGCCACCCAAACGGGAACACTGGCCGTTTAAATTCGACGCCGAGCTGGAAAAGGACGAACCCGACAACGATACAGCAGCCGATAACGAACAATTATTTTCGCTCACCGAGAAATTAAGCCAGCAGCGACCCACATACACCGCAACGACTAACGCACCTCTGGCTTTGGAAATTACCCGCACCCATTGCGGTATGATTAAAGACCAGCAGCACCTTACGCTGGGCAATAGTTATTACGCCCGTGTGGGTGATCGAGCCATAAAAATCGCCAACAACAATCGCAAGAATGTCTGCCAGTTTTATTTTTCCAGCGAACATTTTAATGCCGCGATCAGTGATGCTAGCGCAGCCAACTTCGACAGTACCCGTGCCACGCCGCTCAAAGGAAAACCCGGAAAAAAACTTATTCGCCAAATCATACCGCCCAACAAGGTGGTGTATTTAAAAGCGGGTAATGACGAATACCGTTTGCGCAGTGTGCCGATCACTCAATCGCCGGCGGTCAATGTACCTGCACCTAAAAAAAACACCCAGTACTGGCGCTTCTTCCGCTATTCCCTCGGCTTCCATCTCGCCATCGTGTTACTCGTAGGAATTTATCAATGGCTTACCTATCAAGCGCCACAAGCCCAGGAGGAGCAGCGCTTTGCCCAGGTGGAATTGCCAACACCGCCCACACCGGAACCCAAGCCCACTCCCGCGCCCACAAAACCCATTGAGCCGACACCCGAACCCAAGGTGGTAAAAGAAGCAGTAAAAATAACTAAAAAACCCACCAGTCCCGCTCCCAAACCGAAAAACGCCGGTGGTGGCAGTAAGGAGGGTGGCAACATTAAAAAACGCGATGTCAAACAATCCGGTTTATTAGCAGCACTGGGTACCAAACGCGG